>JALGXY010000297.1 GCA_029824495.1 Fimbriimonadia bacterium | reverse complement strand
CAAGATCTGGCGGAACACATGAAGTCTCTCGGTTCTGAAGACACTCTGTTGTGCGGGTCTGGCTCCACCGTTTTTGGGCTGGCATCATCAGAAGCCCAGGCACAGTTTATGGCTGACCAGCTCAAGGTCTTCGGCTGCCAAGACTCATTTTCTGTGAGATCTCTGACACGGGAGGAGAGCCTATGGACATCATAATTCTGGCTGGCGGCGACTGTTCTCCTGATCTCAAAGAGGCTTCCGGATCTTTGAAGAGGTCGGGGATTGAGGTCAACGGAAAGAGGCTTCTCGATATCGTCGCTGATGCCGCCGCGCCCCTGGGTCGCTTGATTGTGGTCGGTGGTGAAGAGTCAGACCGGTGGGTCTCTGCCCCAGAAGGAGACTCGCTCTCAGCCAGTCTCAGGTCTGGACTCGAGAATGTCACCGATGACGAGATTCTTGTCATCACCGTCGACCTTCCCGCATTGAAGACCTCGTCCATCTCATCTTTTCTCGATCTTTGCCAAGGCGGCGAACTCTACTATCCCATCGTCACGGCAGAACAGTGTGAAGACCAGTTCCCCGGCATGAAGCGGACCACAGTTTCATTGGCTGAAGGACGGTTCACCGGCGGAAACATGGCGAAGCTCTCTCGGCAGGGCATCGACAGCTTGATCAAGCTGATGGAGAAAGCCTACGATGCTCGCAAGAGCCCGCTTAAGCTGGCCAGGATGATCGGACTTGGGACAGCGATCCGTCTTCTGATATCAAAACTGACGCCCTCTGCCCTCGGCTTAGAAGCGATCGAAACTTCGGCTTCGAAACTTCTTGGCGTCAAGGTGAAGGCCGTGATCTCCCCCGATGCAGCCGTCGGAGCAGATATCGATACGCCTGCTCAGCTCGAGGCCTTCCGCAGTCTCAAGTCATAGGAGTTTCAATCCGACAATTGAATCTGTGCCTTCTGCACAGATTGAGATCCATAAAACGACGGAATGGCTGATGAGCCAGGAAGGCGTTCTTGATGCCCGCACCTATTGGAGCCGGGGAAGGCTGATCGCTGAGGCTGTCATGAGATCTGATCTCGGCCAGAGCGGCTGGGAGCTGAAACGCAGGTGCCGGCTTGATCTGGGCGTCGACTACGTCCCGAGTCTATTGATCGTTTCGCTCAAGAAAGGGCGGAGCCGTGCGGCTTAGTCCTCTGTGTGTTCTGTGTAGAGCTGAACAGCCTGACGGTGGCTCATCCAGCCATTGAACAGCATCAATGCAGCCCCGCCAAGGTAGATCATAGGCAGACCGTTCTCTTCAATCTGACCAGGATCTCGAATCGTCTTGTCGCCGCCGATAAAGCCGATAATGCCGAGAATCAGCAGAATCGCCCCAAACCAGAAGAACGTATTCTTCCACCAGACAGGCTTTGGCACCGGCTTGCTCACAGTTCGCTGAAGATACCCGTGCCGCCGTCTGAAGGATCGGGACGCGGGCGCTAAGACTTGTTCGATTTCGGGTGGGCTTTCGCAACCGCTTCACGCAGCCGCTCGATGCTGATGTGAGTGTAGATCTGTGTCGTCGCCAGGCTTTCATGCCCTAAGAGCTGCTGAACAGTCTTCAAGTCGGCTCCGCCGTCGAGCAGGTGTGTCGCAAAACTGTGACGAAGCGTGTGGGGGCTCACATCATCGGGCAGGCCGGCTTCCCGTGCCCATTTCTTGATGATGTTCTGAATACTGCGCGCTGAAAGCCGCCTGCCTTTCGGGTTGACAAAGAGAGCCTTTTCTCCAGGCTCCGCCTCTCGATGCCCCGCCACGTAGGTCCGAAGAGCATCGGCGCAGACCTGCCCAAAAACGGCCGCTCGCTCCTTGTTGCCCTTGCCTTTGACATGCACCTCTCTACGGGAAAGATCGACGGAGTTGAGATCGACCGAGACCAGCTCGCTGGCACGCAGTCCGGCACCGTAGGCAAGCTCGAGAATTGCGCGGTCCCTCTCTGGATGTTTGCCAATAGAGGGCTGATCAAGCAGAGCTTCTGCCTGCTGCTGTGAAATCGCCTTCGGCAGCTTCTTTCGACGATAGGGGGCTTCGATCCCCTCGGTCGGGTCTTCCTTGATCAGGTCGAGGTCGAGAAGGTGCTGGACGAATGAACGTGCGGCAGAGAGCTTGCGGGATCGGGTCGTCGGAGTCTTGCCCTTCTCGCGCAGCCAGCGCCGGACTGCCTGTTCGTTGAAGTCAGAAAGGGTTTCGACGTGCTCTGACAGCTGCGAAAGATCGGAGCCGTAGCTGCGGACTGTATGCGGCGAACGAGTGGCCGAGATTCTGTCGAGGAATCCTTGAATCAGCTCATCGAAGCTGCTGGCCGACATGGCATCAGCTCGGCTTTCTCAGCACCAGAGTCGCGTTGTGACCACCGAACCCAAACGAGTTGGAGAGGCAGACCTTT
>JALGXY010000296.1 GCA_029824495.1 Fimbriimonadia bacterium | reverse complement strand
CTGTTTAGCATCCGAATTGGGTAGAATACGGACATGATGGCTGCTCTGACCGCCGCGTTGGCCCTCACCGCGGAGAAGAACCCTAACCTCAATCTCTGGTACACAACACCGGCGGACCAGTGGGTTGAGGCGCTGCCTGTTGGGAACGGTTCGATGGGCGCGATGGTGTTCGGTGGGGTGGGCACCGAGCGCATCCAATTCAATGAGGACACTCTTTGGACGGGCAGGCCGCATTCGTATGCAAACGAAGGGGCATGGCGGCATCTTGACGAGCTTCGGGATCTCCTCTGGGCAGGGAAGCAGTCAGAGGCTCACGACCTCGGCATGAAGGAGTTCATGAGTCAGCCCCTCGGGCAGATGACTTACCAGGATTTTGGCGATCTGTTCATCGAATTTGGCCAGGATGAGGCCCAGGCTTATGTGAGGCAGCTCGACTTGAGCCAAGCCGTTGCTCAGGTCGATTTTCGCCGCGGCGATTCGCGATACCACCGCGAGGTTATCGCCAGCTTCCCAGACCGAGTCATCGCCGTGAACTTAAGATCGAGCGGCGAGCAGATGAACTTCAAGGTCAGGATCGATCCTGCACATACAAGTGTCCCCACTTCTGGAGGCTCGCGGATCACGGCAGCGGGCATCGTCGAAGAGGGCGGAGTCAAATGGGCCGTCCAAGCAGAACTGCGAACTGATGGTGATGTGCGGGCGAAGGATGGACAGCTGGTCGTAGAGGGTGCCACTAACGCCACAGTGCTGCTCTCTCCCGCAACCAGTTTTGTCTCCCCGTGGGATATCTCGGGCGATCCGGTTTCGAAGGCTGCCGCTACGCTGGACCGGCTGCAGGGCACGGACTACGAAGAGATCAAGCGTCGGCACATCGAAGATCACCAAAATCTGTTTGGCCGCCTGTCGGTCGACCTGGGCGAAAACTCTGAAGCGGAGAGGCTTTCGACCGAAAAGCGTGTCGTGGCCTTCAATGCAGGTGCCGACGATCCGGGCCTCTCGGAGCTGATGTGCCAATACGGCCGCTATCTGATGATCGCCTCAAGTCGACCTGGTTCGCAGCCAGCCAATCTGCAGGGAGTCTGGAACGATTCTAACCGACCACCCTGGGATTCAAAGTACACGTGCAACATCAATACTGAAATGAATTACTGGCTGGCGGAGCGGGGGAACCTGAGTGAGTGTCACGAACCACTGTTTGCTGCACTGGATGAGATCGCCCAGACTGGTCAGGAAGTTGCTCGTGAGCATTACGATGCTGACGGCTGGGTTCTGCATCACAACTTCGATATCTGGCGGGGTTCTGCGCCGATCAACCACTCGAACCATGGGATCTGGGTGACGGGCGGCGCCTGGCTTTCACAGCACATGTGGTGGCGCTGGCTCTACTCTCAAGATCGCGAATTTCTCGAGGACCGCGCCTATCCGCTGATGCGTGAAGCGAGCCGGTTTTTCCTCGACTATCTTGTTGAGGATCCGCGCACGGGGCTGTTGGTGAGCGGTCCGAGCAACTCCCCGGAAATCGGCGGCTTGGTGATGGGCCCAACTATGGACCATCAGATCATTCGTCACCTCCTTACCCGAACTGCAGAAGCGAGCGAGATACTGGGCGTCGATGAAGGCTTGAGGCGGCAGATGCTCGATACGGCAAAGAGGATCACGCCGAACAGAATCGGGAGGCATGGTCAGCTTCAGGAGTGGCTGGAGGACAAAGACGATCCGAACAACAAGCACCGCCACGTTTCTCACCTGTGGGGGCTTCATCCTGGAGAGGAGATCACCCAAACCAAGACGCCCGAGCTGTTCGCAGCAGCTCAGAAATCACTGGAGATGCGCGGCGACGGCGGTACCGGCTGGTCAAAAGGCTGGAAGATCAACTTCTGGGCCCGGCTGAAGGATGGTGACCACGCCCACAAAATGATTCGGACTCAGCTCACACCGATTGGATTCGATGGAGTGCAGATGTCTGGCGGGGGAACCTATCCCAATCTGTTCGACGCACACCCGCCATTTCAGATCGACGGAAACTTCGGTGCCGCGGCCGGGATCATTGAGATATTGGTCCAGGACCATGATGGATTCATCGAACTCTTGCCAGCTCTGCCGAGCCACTGGTCGTCCGGCTCGATCAGCGGTGTTCGCTGCCGTGGCGGCATCACGATGAGCATGAGCTGGGAGGATGGAAAGCTGGTCGAAGCGAAGCTCACATCAAGTCAGGGCCTGCCGATCCAGGTTCTTGTCCATGGCGACTTGATGACGCTGACGCCGAAAATCGGCAGCACGGTCACGATCAACGGCTGACAGTCAACTCGATGCCAGTGCCTTCAGCGATGATGTCAGCTGGAGGCATTCGCTTGATCATCTGAATGTGAAGCCGGCTGATGATCGGCCACTGGGCCATCGCTTCATCGGCGAA
>JALGXY010000295.1 GCA_029824495.1 Fimbriimonadia bacterium | reverse complement strand
GACGAACTCATTCTTCTTCTTGATCGTCTCGATGTCCTCAAACATCGCCTCACACTCATGAGGGTTGATGCCGAGACTCGAAATCATATAGAGAAGACTGTCGGCGTGGATGTTCTCCGCATGCGCATGCCGCCCAAGAACCAGCTTCAGCTCAGAGGCTGTCACAAGCTCGCGGATGACATGAATGATGTTGTCGCCGACAATGCCTTCTGCTGCCGAAAAGTAGCCGACAGCCATGCGGATGATCCAACGATCGATATCGGTGAGCGCATCAGGGCTGCGCCACTGCTCAATATCCTTCTGCATTGGGATGTCCTCTGGCTCCCAATGATTGGACTTCATCGTTTTGTAGAGATCGTAAGCCCACGGGTACTTCAAGGGCAGCAGATTGAACGTCATGGTGATGCGGCCACCAATGACCGCCTTGGCGTTCAACGCCTCGTCTGCCTTGTCCTGATCCAGGACGAAGGACTTGCCCCCGATTTCGTACGTTTTGTTCATCTCAGACCAACTGCTCCGTTTCTCACATCTCATCCATTCAGGGACACGGAGGCCATCGACACTCTGGGTGTCTTTCCAGTATAGCCTGATCGACTGTTTTGGTGACGGATTGGTAGACACATGTTGCCTACAGCTCAATTTCCGACCCGAAACGGTGGTCAGAGCCTCTTGGCTCATCGCCCTCCTGGTCCATCTCTGATGGGGACGCTCTACTGCTCAATGTCCTCGCGCTGACTCTCGTTTTTCTTGGCCCACTTTGTGGGGCAGCCGTATTCTCACGGCCAGATTTATGGGTCAGGCTGGGGACCACCGCAGAGGCGGCGTCACTCAAAGATTCTGGACGATGGCTTGGTCAAAAAGGGAGCAGCTTTTGCTGCTATTTTTTCGAGTTGTCCAGGCGCTGTGGAAATCGATGGGGGACAACGGGATCACGCCGCAAAGTCCAGGTTCAAATCGCTCATCAAGAGGCTTCTCAGCTCATCTGCCAATCGACAGGCGAGAGCCACAACAGTGAGATTTGAGTGGGCCGAACCGCTGGACGGCATGACTGATGGCCCAGAGATAAACAGGTTTGATAGACCGTGGACGCGCAGATCTGGATCGACGACCCCTCTTGAGGGATCGAGGCTCATTCTGGTGCCGCCCATAACATGGCCCCAAGGCAGAGCTGTCTGCTCATATCCGGTTGGACTCTTCAGCACGTGGTTGATCAGTTCAACGTCGGCCAATCCGGTCTTTCGAAGCTGGCTTTGAACAGCATAGGCGAATGCTGCAATCGACTTGCGTTCGATCTCGTGGCTGCGCCAGTCCAAAATCACACGTGGCATGCCGAACCGGTCCCGCTCCTGACCCAACCGGATACTGCTGCCATTGGCAGGAGGCTGACCACACCAGGCCTCCAGGTAGATTTCTGAGTCATCTGGGCTGAAGGCTCGCTTCTTGAAGATCTTTGAATAGTATGCCGACGCTGCAGTCGGGATCTCTTTCATCGCTTTTGCCGATGATTTGGCGATATCAAGCGGTTTCGATTTCGATCTGATCTTTTCGACAAGGTGTTTGACCTGCGAGAGGTCCCCTAGCTCAGACTTGATCCTGAACCTGCCGGCTGTGCAGAGCACCTCTTCGTTCCTGACGAGCTCTTCTGCGAGCTGCATCTGGACTGTGCTCCTTGCGGTCTTGCTGATCCAGTCAGCAAACGCCTCGTCAAACTGCTCTTTGTTGTTCGGCCGCACGACCCCACAGACGACCCTAGTGCGATCGTGTACGGCCTTGCCGACCATGCCAAAACTATTGCCGATTCCGCGGTCCTCTTGGCTGGTTGAGGCAAGAAACAGACGCGGAGTGTCAACGCCACCGGCACAGATCGCATAAGCACGAGCCCTTTCAAAGAGCGTGGTGCCGAAGTCGTTTCTTACAACAAGACCATCAACGTCTTTACCATCTTCTGTCAGTCGAATATCGACGACCGTAGCGTTGTACGCGATTGTGATATTGGCGGACTGTTCTAGGCTCTCCAGCAGATGTGCGGATACGTCAGATTTCGTCGTGTATTTCGAGGAAGAAAGAGCGATGATTCTCGCATCGAATTCGGGCGGCAGCCTTCCATCTTCTTCCCAGGGAGTAAGCCCCGCCGTGCGGGTGTCTAGTCCAAGGATCCTGCGGCCGCGATCCGCATACATTTCGAGAGTGTTGCTGCTGATCGGCCAATCGCCTTCGATCACCCACGGTCTTGGACCATAAGCCCAATTTTCTTGGAGCTGCGCCTCCGCATCCCAGTCTGTCGAACCTGTGCCCAAAACTCGGGACATTCCATCGGCAGCAGGGTGGCGATTGTCGACCGATTCTGGACGGGCCAGATCTCTGGATTCGGCGGTCGACTCAAGACCACCAGACTCGATCAGGAGCACCTTCAGCGAGGTGTCCATGAGCTCTGATGCCAAAGCCAATCCTGAGATGCCGCCACCAACGATGATCAGATCAACGTTGTTGGGGAGGCTCCCTTCCCGTCCAAAATCCACCAGCATTCCCTAGAATCTTCGGAGGATCTACTGGGATTTCTCAGGCATTTTCGGCAGGAATCGTCTCTCTTAAGCGATCTGCCAGCCGACAGGCCAACGCCAGCATGATGTAGGTCGGGTTAGACCAGCCTCCAGATGGGAACACCGATGAACCCAAAATCGAGAATCCAGGAGCTCCAAAGACCTCCAGATTAGGGTCGACAACGCCTGCTTCAGCATCTGCACCCATTCTGGTCGAGCCCATCGGGTGATAGATGTCGCCCGCATGCTTTCGGAACTCAACGGGATCGAGCAGACGATCGTCGTGAAGACAGACCTTGGCAAGCCCCGCTTTCTCAAATTCCCTCTTAACCGTCATCGCAAACTCCGTCATTGATCGGCGTGTCAGTTCGCTGATCTTGAAGTCGATCAACGCGAGGGGCATACCGAACGAGTCCTTCTCCTCGGCAAGCGTAATGGTCGATCCTGTGTCAGGCTCCTGTTCACAAAGAGCCTCAAGAGGGATCGATGCGCTCTTATCAACCGGTGATCTGCCCTTAAACTTCACGCTCGCAGCGGCAGAAACGGCTCCCGGCAGATTTCTGATCAGATCGCGGATGTCCTCAGGCTTTCGGGTTCTGGCCGCTCGCTTCAAGACATCAAATCCCTGGGTAACAGGAATATCGAAGTGGCCGCCCACATCGAGCAGACCCTTCTCTTTCTGGATCTCTTTCGAGAGCAGAATCTTGGGCATCAGCTTCGATCCACCCGAGTACCAGTTCACGAATCGATCATAAAAGACATCGCTTTCGGGATAGACATCCGCGCAGACCATGGAGACATGATCCATGTGGCTGGTGCCGGTGTTCGGATTGTGCGGAATCTCTTTTGAACAGAGCAGCATCCGGGCTGCCTCTGTGCCGCCAACTGCGACGACCACACGCTTTGCCGAGATCAGCTCCTCTCGCCCGTTGGCGCTGCGAACCAAAACGGCAGGGCCCTGCTTCAACTCGACCGCTTGCGCGCAAGTCAGGACGTGCACCTGCTGTGATTCGGCAATCCACTCCTTATGCTTGCCCGCCATGTTCGGCTGGGTCGACCAGCGGCTGACAGCCCAATTCAGGCTTGCGGGATCAAGTTCTGGAATTCCGGCCTTCCACGGGGTGCCGCCAATTGGTGTCTCCGGTGTATTCATCGCTGCCAAGGCACGCGACGCATACGGGTCGATCTGGTCAGGCCCGATCGGCCAGTCGGCTCGATTGATCCAGGGACGAGGACCAAATACATGAGGATTGAGCGGCAGAGCCTGCCCACCCCAAGTCAAAGATGATCCGCCAAACGCTTTTGCTCGACCGGCTGATTCTGCAGCCCGATAGGGGGCATCGACTGTCTTGTGCTCCAGCAGGCTGTTGTCGATCTTGGGCCGGCCAGCCTCGAGAACCACAACGCGCAGTCCGGAGCCTTTCAGCTCACCAGCCAACGCCAAACCAGCCACTCCGGACCCGATGATCAGGACATCGGCTTCCGGAACCTCGTCACCTTTATAGAAGTCCAGCAACATCTCAACGGGGAGATGTTGCCAATTTCATGCCGAAATCAGCGTTTTTCGATCTTCAGGTAATCGTACAGTCGGCCCTCAATGTCGAATGCTTTCATCTCGAGGATTCCACCATTGATGGCGACCGTCACAAAATGGTGGCCCCGACGGACGTTGTTCTGAAAGTCCGGCTTGATCGGTCCAGGCGTCTCGAGGTGGCCTCCACCTCCGCCCGTGATCATGTAGATCGTGCCGTCTCGCTCGACCACTTTCCCGCCTGAGATCGGCCAGGTCCGCTCGTAGCTGTGGATGTGCCCGTTCCATACAATATCGACCCCATATTTGTCGTAAAGCGCCGTAATTTCGCGAACACGTGCATCTCCCAAAGCCGACCGGCCTTTCCACAGATTGCCGTAGTCGTTCTCATCGGAGCTGAATGGCGGGTGGTGGTGTGAAACGAACTTCCACTCTGCTGTCGACTTCGCCAGCTCTTTTTCGAGCCAAAGATACTGCTCGCTGCCCGGTCCCACCTTTTTGTTCGAGTCGATCATAAAGAACTGTGCGTTGCCATATTTGAAGGTGTAGTAATACTCCTTGCCCGGCAGAGAGACGTAGTCGTAGTAGTTCTTTGCGTTGCCTTCGTGGTTGCCCAGAACCGGATAGAACGGCATCCGCTCAATCATCGGCTTTAGGGCTGGGAAGAAGCCCTGGGTCCAGTGAGCCTTGTTCGCTCCTGTCCCGACAAGATCGCCTGGGTGCACGATGAACCGTGGCCGGTGCTCCCAAGCCTGGGCAGTGATCGCCTCAGCAATCTTCGGCTGGTCCTGAGTGTCGCTGATCACGGCGAATCCGAATGGTGTTTCTGGCCCGCAGGCTGTCTGGAAGCTGAAGACTTCGCTCTCGATCTTCTGCCCGCGATCATCGGTCGTCTCGACCTTATAGTAGTAGGGTGTATTCGGCTTGAGACCCGTCAGCTTCATTTCGTGTATCAGCTTCAGCGGGGCATCGACTTTCGCTTTGTCAAAGTCTGATGTCTCGCCAAAGTTGACCACGGATCGGGCTGGCCGATTGGTCTCCCACATCACGGTCATGCTCGTCTGTGATGCAAACTGAAGGTACGGCTCAACGAGAAACTCAAATTCATCCGGATAGACCGGTTTGAATCTGAGTTCGGTCAGCTCTTTCGAGTGCTCGTACTCATGCGCCGCCCATTCTGCTTTTGCGGCGAGGTCGTACACAGCCACCTCTCGAATCTGACCTTTGTGCAGGTGAAACTCGTTGTCATCTTGATAAGCTCCGACAACATAGGGAGCTTTCTTGGGATAGAAAATCTCGCCTTTCTGAGCGTCGGATACTCCATCCAGCTTTCCGTTGACGTAGATCTGCATCTGTCCGCCGTCGTAGACGCCGACTACGTGATAGAGCCGGAATTTCTCATACTTGGTTTCGCCCGCCAGATACGTCATCGTGCCGTCGGCATCTGAAGAATCTTTGCCTGCCAGACCAAAGTAGAAGCTGTTCTGGTTGTAGCCGAGCACCCAGCCCTTTTCAGCGTTGGCATTGTCCTGGACCATTCCGACGATCCCGCCCCACTGGTGCTCCTGATCGATCGAAACCCACGCGCTGACCGTAATCAGCTTTTTCGGCAGAAACTCTGCCGCCTGCTCGTAGCTCTGCCCCGCATAGAAAGCCACCTTCTCTCCATCAAAGTAGATGGTGCTGCCCATCCGATCCTTGACAGACTTAGGATTGACAGCCCCCCAGAGATTTGTGCCAAGGCGACTGTCCAAGTTAACTCCGCCAGACGGGATTGGCGAGATCTTCTCCGGACTGAAGATCCAATGGCTCACAGGATCTGGTCCATCGTGAGCAAGGGCAGCCCCACAGACGAAGGCTGAAACTGCAGCGATTAGGCAGGCGCGCATCGCGCCGATTCTACCGGCGGCTCACCTGAGAATCTCAGCGAACTTCCAGATTTCTTCGTCGAGCGGACGAACCTCGAAATTGGCAGCGTTCATGTCGTCGATCGAAGCCTGGTCTTCGGCCAATCTGCGCTCGTGTCTGCCGTTCATCTGCAGCTTCCAAGAGACAGCATATCTAGCAGAGCCGGATCCTAACACCATATTTAGAATCAGGCCACCATCTTCTGTTGGAACAGGGATCGTGATCTGGTCCGCTTCGGGCTCGGCATCAGGAAACGGGTTGAAGCAGTCGGACCAGTATCGTTCTGGGATGTCGATCTCCTGGCCGTCCCATTCGACAGACATCGCGACGATCTCATCATCTGGAGCGGAGCCTTGGAGTCCGTAAGGCCAGCGGCCATCTACATTTTCGATTCCTTCTGGGCTGCCGCCAATACTGTGCCGAGAGGGGTCCCACTCAAGAGTCTCAAAACGAATCCTGTAGGAGATTCCGTCGACATCGCCCTCTTTCTCATAGATCCGAGGAGCTGCTTCGTTTTCTGAAGCCTCTTCGGTTGATTCTGCTGCTGGTGAAGCCTGTTCGGCTGCTGGCTGGCAGCCGAACAGAACCAAGAGCGGAACGATCCAGAATTTACGCATCGAAGCTGATCCCTTGTGCCAAGGCAGGCTTGTCGCTGCCGTAATAGGTCGTGCTGGTCTGTCTCCTCATGTATGCCTTCCAAGCATCGGAGCCTGACTCACGGCCGCCGCCGGTCTCCTTTTCACCGCCGAACGCTCCTCCGATCTCAGCTCCGCTTGTACCAATGTTGACGTTGGCGATGCCGCAATCGCTGTTCTGCTTAAAGAACTCAGCCTCACGCACATCGGTCGTCATGATCGCGCTGCTGAGGCCTTGTGGAACCGCATTGTGGATCTCCAGAGCCTCCTCCAGAGTGTCATAAGGAATCACGTAGGTGAGCGGGGCGAACGTCTCCTGCTGGAGAGCCTCTGGCTGGCTGCTCAGCTTAACCAAACACGGCTCAGCGTAGCAGCCGTCGCGGTCTACTCGACCGCCGCCGACGATCTCTTCCGCCTCGGGCCTGATCCGCTCAATTGCGGCCTGCATGTTGTCCCAAGCCTCTTCGTCAATCAGCGGTCCGACCAGGGTGCTGGCTTCAAGAGGACTGCCGATCCTGCTCGGCGTAATCGACTCGAACGCAGACTTGATCCTATTGAAGACCTCATCATGGAGCGAGCGATGGACCAGCACCCGCCTGGTCGATGTGCATCGCTGACCGGCCGTGCCGACCGCGCCAAAGACGATCGAAGGCAGAGCCACATCGAGGTCAGCGCTCGGGGTGACGATGACAGCGTTGTTGCCGCCCAATTCGAGCAGGCACTTTCCAAACCGCTTGGCCACCTGAGGGCCGACAATGCCACCCATCCGACAGGAGCCTGTCGCCGAAAGCAGTCGAATCCGCCGGTCCTCAACAATCTGAGCGCCCTGCTCGGCATTTCCGATCACGATCTGGCTCAGTCCATCCGGAGCATGCTCAAAATCGGCAGCGGTCTCCTCGAAGAGCCGCTGGCAGGCGAGAGCGGTCAGAGGCGTCTTTTCTGATGGTTTCCAGACCACCGAATCGCCGCAGACCCACGCCAAAGCCGCATTCCAGGCCCACACAGCGACAGGGAAATTGAACGCGCTGATCACTCCCACCGGGCCGAGCGGATGCCAATTCTCGTGCATCACATGCTGCGGACGCTCACTGGCTATAGTCAAGCCATAGAGCTGACGAGAGACACCAACAGCAAAATCGCAGATGTCGATCATCTCTTGGACTTCGCCTCGGCCCTCTTCGATGATCTTCCCACACTCCAGAGTCACGAGCTGTGCAAGGCTCTCTTTCTCTTCACGCAGCTTGTTTCCAAACCGGCGGACCAATTCACCTCGAATTGGGCCGGGGACCTGGCGCCACTGCTCAAAAGCCGATTGGGAGCGCTGAAGGATCTGCTCGACCTCTTCAGATGTGTGCATCTGAACTGATGCGATTTCAGACCCATCAATTGGGGTCGTTACTTTGAGGTTTCCGGCTGCTGGAAGAACCGGAAAATTGAGGTCGAGAACAGTTGTGTGAGCGCCGCTGCTCATGCAGAGCGTTTTACCTTTCGTCTGTTAGAGCAGGCCGAGCCTCTCCAGGCCTTCCAGCGGCTCCTCGATCGAACAGCTTCCAAATCCGGATGCCCCATGAAGCGTGCAGGCATCGACTTGGCAGCCGAAAGCGACAAGACCTTCATCGCTGAACTCGAACTGGCTGGCATCCTCAGATTCCAGAATCTCCTGCACACGTTTTCTGCCCAAGGCGTTCGATTCTGCCAGGCAGGATGCTGCCAAAACGTTTAGGAACCCGAATCTGTTTATGCCAAGTTCAGCATCAAAATGGCGCAGAGGCTCGTGCAGTCCAGCCGTGAATTTATACGGCACTTCGAGCGAAACAGCCGTCACAATAAACTCGGCGAGCTGCTCAGGTGATGGGAATAGATCAGCGGTCACTCCCCCCGTTCTGGCTTTGAACCCGACCTCTTCCCAAGTGTTGGCGGCCATCTCCATCGCCTCTGAAAACCCTTCTTCCCAGCCAAACTCTACGAAAGTCTGCAGATCATAGCCTGACTTTTCGGCCTGCTTCTTGAGGGACCGAATCGAGCCCTCATTTCTAGGCAGACGCACCTCGAACGCCTCCACCTCAACTTTGTCGGCAGATTTCAGAGCCGCAAAGTCCTCGGCGAGACTCTGGCCCACGTCAGCAGCTTCTGCCGGCTTTCCAATCGCGGCTAGATGCAGAACTGGTGCGCTCGGATCGTAGTCATCGCCCAACAGCTTCAGCGCCTCATCCTGGGCTTCCCTTGCTCGCCCAGCCGGACAGACGAACAGGTCAACGAGCCATTCCGCCGATTCCACAGCATCCCGGTAGCCTGAAATTGCACCAGGCATATCGAGCGATGCAGGCGGAAACAGGCCAGCGTAATCGATCGAACCTCCCAACAGCCGAGACAATGATGCTTTCACAAGTACCATTCTAACAGGCTTAGGATCGGCCCACAGGTATCCTCCGGCCTGATCTGAGGGCACTGATATGCGAGTTTTGATTGCAGACGACGACCCCATCATCCGCCTCGACTTGAAGCAGATGCTGCACAACCTGGGTCACGACGTCGTGGCAGAAGCAGAAGACGGAAAAATGGCCGTTGAGCTTGCTGAGCAGCAGACACCAGATGTCTGCGTTCTTGACGTCAAGATGCCGCTATTGGATGGAATTGAAGCTGCCGATCAGATCACTGAGGGCGGCATTGCGCCCGTCATCCTTTTGACAGCCTACAGTGACCAGGAGCTGATCGAAAGAGCGAAAACGGCGGGCGTTTTCGGCTACCTTGTCAAACCGTTCAAGCCGAGCGACCTTGTTCCGGCCATTGAGGTTGCCAAGAGCCGTTTTGAGTCTGTCAATCAGCTTAAGAAAGAGGTCTCTGGTCTTCAGGAACGACTGGAAGCCCGCAAAGTTATCGAGCAGGCAAAGGGCATCCTGATCGAATCTCAGGGGCTGAACGAGGCCGAAGCGTACAGGCGTATCCAGACTCAGGCGATGAACGCCCGAAAGTCGATGCGAGAAGTGGCCGAAGCGATCGTTCTTGCAGCAGGAATCTGAGGCATACTTCAGCCTATGGCTGAGCGGCTCTGGGCTCCCTGGCGATTCGACTATGTGAGCCAGGCGGACCCGAAAAAGACAGACGGCTGCATCTTCGTCGAGCTCCCCAAGCAGTCGGACGACCGGGCCAACCTGATCCTCTATCGAGGCGAGCACGCATTTGTGATGCTCAATGCCTTCCCTTATGCGTCAGGCCACCTCATGGTCGCACCTTACAAACACACAGCAGATCTTGATGATCTCTCGGATGAAGAGCTGCTCGATATCCAGAAGCTGATTCGTCGCTGCATGCGCTGGATCAAAGGCGCCTACAACCCACAAGGATTTAATGTAGGAGCGAATATCGGCGAAGCGGGCGGTGCCGGAATCCCAAGCCATCTGCACTGGCATATCGTTCCCAGGTGGAGTGGAGATACGAGTTTTATGACAAGCGTTGCTGAGGTGAGGGTGATCCCACAGAGCCTGGAATCGGCATTCGACAAATTGATGGAGCAGGTGAAAGCAGATGTCTCTGACTGAGCTGAAACAGAAGGCACAGGGCTGCACGGACTGCGAGATCGGGAAGATCAGAACCGAGCTCGTGTTCGGTGAAGGGAATCCTGAGTCGCCGCTTGTTCTGGTCGGAGAGGGGCCGGGAGAAGAAGAGGACAAGACCGGCAGACCCTTCGTCGGTCGTGCCGGCAAAATGCTCGACCAAGCGCTCGCCGACAACGGCCTTTCACGAGACGATGTCTATATCTGCAACACGTTGAAATGCCGCGCCTGCGAAGAGGGAGAAAACGGTCGAAAGCGGAACCGCCCTCCGACTCCCGCGGAGGTTGAGACCTGCCGCCAATGGCTGGTGCCACAGCTCGCTGCGATCGCCCCTAAAGTGATCCTCTGCATTGGGGCTCCAAGTTCAAAAAACCTGATTCGCGCAGATTTTAAGATCACAAAGGAGCGTGGGCAATACTTCCCGTGCGAGTACGCCAAGACCGCGATGGCGACTCTGCACCCAGCCTATGTTCTGCGCCGCTCAACCACCAGTTTTGATGGCGGCTATTCGTTGATTGTTCAGGATATTGGCCGAGCGTGGGAGGCAGCGCTGAAACTGCTCGAAAAGGACGAATCGGTTTGACCAGACAGGAGTTTCTTGCGCTGCTGAAAGAGGCCCCTCTGATTGCCAGCGTTCAGGCAAGCCTCGGTTCGGCCTGCGAAGACCCAGCAGTTCTGCTGGCTATGGCGAAAGCGTCGCTCGATAACGGCTCCCGAGTGCTGCGTCTACAGGGCACAGAGGCGATCGAGCTGATCCGCAAAGAGACCGGTGCGCCGACGATCGGCCTGATCAAGGTCAACTATCCGGGCAGCAGCCTGCATATCACGCCGACATCGGTTGAAGTCCAGGCGCTTATCGAACTGGGATGCGAAGTGATCGCGCTCGATGGAACCGAACGTCTTCGACCAAATGGTGAAAATCTGGC
>JALGXY010000294.1 GCA_029824495.1 Fimbriimonadia bacterium | reverse complement strand
GCTCCAATGCCACTTTGCGCCTCTGGGCAAGCGACTTGATATGCCAGCCGACCCGGTCGGACCCTGTAAAAGAGATCGCCTTTATTCTGGGGTCAACGACCATCTCTTCGGCCAATGCTGCGCTGGTGTTTACATACTGAATCACGCCGTCGGGAGCACCGCATCGATGAATCAACCGGGCGAGCAGAGCAGTCGAGAGGGCCGCTTGGGGCGATCCCTTGATGATTACAGGGCATCCGGCTGCGAGGGCAGGGCCAAGCTTGTGAGCCGCGAGGTTGAACGGCCAGTTGTAAGGTGCGATCGCCAGCACCGGCCCAACCGGTCGCCGAATCGCTTGAACCTTGTAGTCAGCTGCTCGCGGATCTCCCTTCGTTTCGATGTCTTTGGGTGAGAGCTCTTCTCTTAACTGGGAGGCGAGTTCAAAGGTAAGAGCCGTTCTCTGTACTTCGGCACGAGCCAGGGCGATCGGCTTGCCTATCTCATCAACCATGAGAGCTGCGAGATCCTCGGCGTATTCTGAGACAACATCTGATATCTGCTTGATCAGCGACAGCCGATCTTCGAGCTCTGTGCTTGCCCAGCTTGGTGCTGCCTCAGCCGCGGATGCTAGTGCAGCCTGTATCTCGTCGCTCCCGGCCACCGCCGCGGAACCGACCACGTGCTGGTCGTAAGGGGATTCGATCGGCTCTTTTGCAACGCTGTTGTCGCACGAGCCGCCAAAAAAATGCCCGTCAATGAGCAGCTCGCCATGTTCCACGCGCCTATTGAACCACTTCTTGCGTCATGATTGGCATCAATGGACGGGAACGTACGCAACAAGCTGATCTGCGCGCTCGATACTGGGGACTTGGGGCAAGCGAAGGATCTCGTAAAAAAGTTGAGTCCTTATGTCGGCGCATTTAAGATTGGGCACGGACTGACAATGCCGCATGGTCTCGATGTCATTGATGAGCTGAAAGAGGTCGGCGCCACACGAATCTTCCTCGACCTAAAACTGCACGATATTCCCAATTCGGTTGGCGTCGGCGTTAGGGAGGCCTGCAAGAAGGGCGTCTGGATGATGACCCTTCACACGGCAGGGGGGCCTGCGATGATGAGCGCTGCTGTTCTGGAGGCCCAAGAGGTTCCTGTAGAGAATCGTCCGCTGCTTGTGGGTGTGAGCGTTTTGACGTCGCTTAATCAGCACGTCCTGACCGATTATCTCGGGGTCACCCGTTCGATTCAGGATCAGATGACCGCACTTTCGACGCTTGGTGTTGAATGTGGGCTTCATGGGGTTGTGACCTCGGTTCACGAATGTGCGCACCTGCGACAGCTGCTGGGCCATCAGCCTGTTCTCGTTGTTCCAGGAATTCGCGCCCATAGCGGAGATTTAAACGATCAAGCTCGTGCGGGAACAGCGAAAGAGGCTCTCGATGCGGGAGCGAGTTATCTGGTGATCGGCCGAGCGTTGACCGGTGTCGCTGATCCAAAGCAGGCTCTGCGCGATTTAGGCTTGGATGTCCACTGATTTTCGATCGATCCTGTTAGATTGGTATCGATCCACCCAGCGCGATCTGCCCTGGCGAGAATCGCGCGATCCTTATCGGGTCTGGATCAGCGAAATCATGCTGCAGCAGACTGTGGTCAAGGCGGTGATTCCATATTACGAAAAGTGGATGATCGCCTTTCCGACTGTCGAGGCGCTGGCCTCGGCACCACTTGAAACTGTCCTGGCTCATTGGCAAGGGCTCGGCTACTACAGCCGTTGTCGAAATCTGCACGAAGAGTCTCAGGCGATGGCTTGCGAAGGGATGCCGGCCTCTTATGAAGAGTGGCTCCAGATTAAGGGGTCGGCGAATACACAGCCGGCGCCATCGCATCGATCGCACTCGATGATCGAATCGCAGCGGTCGACGGGAATGTCGAGCGAGTCTATGCCAGGGTTCAGGCTGACGACAGCTCAGGGCCGAAGCTCAAGGCTTCCGCGAAAGCCTGGTCGACCAAACAGCTGCCAGAAGTAAACGTCGGTGAGTGGACACAAGCCTTGATGGAGCTGGGGGCACTGACCTGCCGCCCCAAGGCAGCAAAGTGTGATCAATGTCCTGTGGCAGCCCATTGCCTGGCTCACCAGAAAGGGCTTGTGGAATCGCTGCCGACACCAAAGCCGCGAACGAAGTGGAAGCAGATTAAGGAGACCCTGTGGGTCGTGACGAATGGCGATCAGATCGCTATGCGCACTGCCCAAGAGGGGGAATGGTGGACCGGCCTGCAGATTCTGCCCCGCGGGCTAGAATTGGGCGATTCCCAGCTTCTTGGTGATATCAAGTACACGGTCACAACCCACAAGATCACAGCGCAGGTTGTTTTGGTGGAGTCCACCGAATTGCCTGAAGGTTGTTCCTGGTTCGAAGTTGAGCAGTTGGCCAAAGCCGCCC
>JALGXY010000293.1 GCA_029824495.1 Fimbriimonadia bacterium | reverse complement strand
GGCAGGTCGGCAAGACCGTCGGCCCGTTCGAGGATGGGGCGGGCAGCGCTTCGATGCTGAAGATCAACAAGGACGATCACTCATTCGCTGTCGGCGCGGTGGGAGGCATCCCGGTTCCGGCCGGCTAGAAGATGCTGAGCCTCGTCGCATTGGCGGTCATCGCGCCGGCGGACTTTCACGGGTTTACTCAGACCGACTTTAAGGTTGAGGGCATCGCCTGCCGACTGGTAGAGCCGAAAGAGGCGGCCGACGGGAAGCCGTGGATCCTGCGGGCCCGCTTCTGGGGGCACGAACCCCAGACCGATATCGCGCTGCTGGAGCAGGGCTGGCACGTCGGCTACTGCGAGGTCGGTGGTCTGTTCGGCGCACCGGAATCGATGAAACGCTGGGATGCGTTCTACGATCACGTTACCAGCGTCAACGGCCTGAGCAAGAGGTTTGCGATCGAGGCGATGAGCCGAGGCGGCCTGCCCGCAGTGCTCTACGCGCTGCACCAGCCGAAGCGAGTCTTTGCCCTGTATCTCGATGCGCCGGTGCTCGATGTCAAGAGCTGGCCAGGCGGATTCGGCGTATCTGACCAGAGAGCGGCCGAATGGGCTCAGTGCAAAAAGGTGTGGGGGATCGAGGACCCGGCTGAATTCAAAGGCTCGCCCCTCGACCGAGCTGCTGAATTCGCGAAGCTCAATATCATGACGATCATCGTGGCAGGCGATGCGGACAGGGTTGTGCCGATCGACGAGAACTCGCGGCCGTTTGTAAAGCAGATCGACCCAAAAAAGAGGAACATCTTTCTGATCGAAAAGCCTGGAGTCGGGCACCACCCGCACAGCCTGAAGAACCCATCGCCGATGGTGACGATCATCGTTGACACATGGAAGCTGATCAACCAGTGAAGATCGCCGCCCAGCTCTACACCTTTCGCGACCATGTCGGCACTCCCGAGGAGTTTCGACAGACCCTAAGCAAGATCAAGGAGATCGGCTGCGATGCAGTCCAGATTTCTGCAGTGCCCTGGCTGAGTGTCGACGACCCGATCGCCCCGGCAAACGATGCCAAAGCGATCCTCGATGACCTCGGCATGAGATGCATCGCGACTCACCGCGACTGGAAGAGCGTCAGGGACACAACAGAACAAGAGATCAAGTTTCACAAGATCCTCGACTGCAGCTATACGGCGCTCGGCTGGATCGCCTCTGACTTTGAGAAGTCAGCTGAGGGCACCAGGCAGTTTGTCAAAGAGTCAAAGCCCGTCATCGCCGCGTTCAAAGAGGCCGGCATTCAGTTCGGCATCCACAACCACGCCTACGAGTTTGCCCGCCAGCCTGGCACACGAAAAACGCTCTACGACATCTTCATCGACGAGGGGGGTGATGATCTGATGCTTGAGCTCGATACAGCCTGGGCTTGGCATGGCGGAGTCGATCCGGTCAAGCTGCTGAACCGGTCTCACGGCCGCGTCCCGGTCATCCATGTCAAGGACCTTGAGGTGGCCGACCAGCTGCCGATCGTGGCTCCTGTTGGAGAGGGGAATCTCGACTGGCCGCCAATCTTGGCTGCGGCCAAAACAGCCGGCACCGAATGGCTCGCGATCGAGCAGGATGAGTGCCGAAGGGACGTATTTGACTGTTTCCGCAGCAGTGTTCAGTACCTGCAGTCCCTAGGGGCTGAATAATGCGTTGAAAGAGAGGGCATAATCAGACTTTAGTGAGTCGCCCCACTATCCTTGTCCTCGGTTCCGGCCCGATCCGCATCGGCCAGGGAATTGAATTCGACTACTCCTGTGTCCACTGCATCTGGGCTTTAGAGGAGATGGGCTGCCGTCCTATCATCGTCAACAACAATCCTGAGACGGTGAGCACGGACTTTGATACCGCTGATGGCCTCTACTTTGAGCCGGTCACGCTGGAGGACGTTCTCGACGTCATCGCTCACGAAAAACCGGACGGTGTCGTGGTTCAGTTCGGCGGGCAGACAGCAATCAACCTGGCAGAAGGACTTCACGACAAGGGCGTAGAGATTCTGGGGACCCAGCCTTCGGCGATTGCCGCTGCGGAGGATAGAGACCAGTTTGAAAACCTGCTGAGCAGACTCGACATTCCCAAACCTCCAGGCAAGGCAGTACGCAGCCTTGGAGAGGCGATCGATGTTGCGGCTGAAATCGGCTACCCCGTGCTTGTTCGACCCAGCTTTGTTCTGGGTGGCCGGGCGATGGAGATCATCTACAGCGAAGAGCATCTGCTCGGATTCTATCGAGAAGCAGAAGAGGCGAACCCAGGCCAGCCGGTGCTGGTCGACAAATATTTCCTGGGCAAAGAAGCGGAGGTCGATGTCATCAGCGATGGCGAATCGACCCTGGTCCCCGGCATCATGGAGCACATCGAGCGAGCTGGTGTTCACAGCGTCGACTCGATGGCTGT
>JALGXY010000292.1 GCA_029824495.1 Fimbriimonadia bacterium | reverse complement strand
CCCTCTGCATAACAGGAATTGTAACAAAGATTCTCAGTCTTTTTTCTTGAGAAGCTCGGTCGCTGCCTTCGTGGCCACTTTCGAAGGGAGGATGGAGAGCGTCTTGGCAGCCTGCCCATTGGAGCTCTCAAAAATTTTCAATACCTGTTCCAATGAGCTCACCTCAATCTTGGCTCCAGGCAGCTTCTTCTGAATCTCAACAGCGTCAGCGTATCCAAAGCAGAGCGGCACAACAAGCTTGTCGCCAGCCTTGATCGAAGCATAGTTGCCGTTCGGTGTCTTGACGGCAAAGAGCGGTGTGAAATTGACTGCGTCTTTACGGCCTGCCTTCTTAAACTCCTCAGCGGCCAGCTTCAGCTCAGCAGAAGACGGAATCACTTCAAATCGGCCTGCAGCGAGGCCGCTGACACTTCGCTGTTTATAGATCTCCGCCAGGTTTGAGAGGCTGACCTTTGCACGCGTCGCGAGTTCAGGCTTCTCTTTCGTCGATCGCTTCAAAAATGCTTGAGCATCGTTGTAATCGAGAAACGCCCCAGCGATTGTTCGCTTAGAAGAGGGATCTTCCACCGTCAGAACTTTGCCTCGACCATCTGTCACCAAAAAGGTGGGCACCGGCCTCAGCTTCTGAGCGATTTCGCCTTTGCTGAGCGCTCCATTCTGGGCTTGAGCTAGGACAACGGCGGAAAGCAATGCGAGCATAAGAACGAGGCCTGGGCGGAGATTATACTGACTGGACGCCTGACAGGCCCAAACGTTCCAGAGAATCCGCCCCCTGACAGCGTGCCTGGTCAAATGGACCAATACTGGGGCACAATACGACTTCAGATTTCATGGCAGGCCATCGCTCACCCAAAGCACCCGGAAAACCGACACCCGCAGAGAGAGTCCTCGGACCGTTCACCCGCTTCGCCGAGCTCGAATCGAGCGGCGGCATCCTGCTGGTCGCCTGCGCCCTCATCGCCATGATCTGGGCCAATTCACCCTGGGCCGAAGGCTACTTCGAGCTGTGGCACACCTATCTTGGCGTGTTCATCGGAGACAAGGCGGACCCGGTCTTCAAGATGAACATGAGCCTCGGCCATTGGATCAACGATGGACTGATGGCGATCTTCTTCTTCCTGGTCGGCCTCGAAATCAAACGAGAGGTGATGGTCGGTGAGCTGGCCTCGTTCCGAAAGGCGAGCCTCCCCCTGATGGCTGCACTCGGAGGCGTCATTCTGCCTGCGTTGATCTATTTCGCCTTCAACCCATCAGGAGAGGCTGCCAGAGGCTGGGGAATCCCGATGGCGACCGACATTGCGTTCGCCCTTGGCATTCTCGCCCTGCTCGGCAGTCGTGTCCCTATCGGCCTCAAAGTCTTCTTGACGGCCCTTGCCATTGCGGATGACATCATGGCCGTTCTGGTCATCGCGGTCTTCTATACAACAGAACTGCAGGTCAACTATCTTCTCGGGTGTGGCGCGGTCATGTTCGGCCTCTGGCTGTTCAGCATGATCAAGCTTCGGTCGATCGTCCCCTACTTCCTGCTCGGCGCTATTCTCTGGTACCTGATGTACAAGTCAGGAGTTCATGCAACCATCGCCGGCATTCTGGTGGCAATGATGATTCCGGCTAAGCCCAGAATCGGCGCCAAAGCATTCACTGAACTGACCCAGGATCTCATCGAAGTGTTCTCGGGCGAAGTGGATGACGATGAACCGATGCCTGGGGCCCATCGAGCTGTTCCTGAGCTCGGCGCACGAATTGAGCAGGTCGACACACCTCTTCACCGAATCGAGCGAGTTCTTCATCCATGGGTCGCCTTTTTCATCATGCCGGTGTTCGCCTTGGCAAACGCTGGTGTGGCATTTGGAGGATCAGCATCAGGACTGGGAAGTCCTGTCGTGCTCGGTGTATCGCTCGGCCTCGTTGCAGGAAAGTTCTTCGGAATCTGGGGATTCGCCTGGCTCTCAGTCAAACTCAACTTTGCCAGCCTCCCCAAAGGAGTCAATTGGCAGATGCTCCGCGGCACAGCGATGCTCGGCGGCATCGGCTTCACCATGTCCCTCTTTGTGGCTAATCTGGCCTTTGGCGAAGATTCGTTCTTGGGTCAGTCCAAGATCGGCATCCTGGCAGGTTCGTTGGTGGCAGCCGTCGTCGGCCTGCTTGTCCTCAAATCGAGTCTGCACAAGGCTCAGCGAGAAGAGGCGACCAGTCCATAGGCTTCTGGGCGTCTCTCCACCTTTTCGAATCCAGCTGATTTCAGCCGCCGCATGATGCCTGGATACTGTCGTCGGCCCAGAGCAGAATCCGGATCGCCGATGTAATGGAAGAACGTGCCTTTGCGGCAAGGAGCCGGCATCAAACTGATCGATCAACTCAAACGCATCACCTACCAACGTCTCGATCTTCTCTGATTCAAACAGCTCGACCGACCAAGGGCTCTTCTTGGCGAGCTCCAACGCTGCGGGATCGAGCTCCAAGGTCACAACTCTCTCCGCCGTTCTTGCGGCCAGAATCGCTGTATAGCCGAGGCCGGTCGCTGTGTCAAGCACCGAGCCTCGTAGTCTGCCGCAGGCCCTGATCTTGGTCTGTGTGTCCTTCTCTGGATTCGTGTTCTTTATCCGGTGCATCGGAATGCCGGAAACGAGAACTGTTGGCCACGCTTCCGTTGGGCAGAGAACGCGAACCCA
>JALGXY010000291.1 GCA_029824495.1 Fimbriimonadia bacterium | reverse complement strand
GCTGTGCCCCAATGGAAGTTCACCGTGTGGCACATTTCTCCGCTGACGTACTTTTCATGACCTGTCCGATCGATCGGTTTCGGGCGGCCTCGTTCAAACGTGGTGGAGTCGATCTCCGGGTGGCCAAGCTTGCCGCCGGCATCGATCCCTGTATTATTGATAATCATCGCTTCCGGCTGCAGCTTTCTGATCATCGTATAGAGCCGATCCTCTTTCCAGTCGGCGTCTTTTTTGGCCCAGTTGCCATCGAACCAGAAGCCGCCGATTTCGCCGTATTCCGTGCAGAGCAGCTCGACAGAGTCGTGCAGATAGTCGAGATAGCCGTCGAAGTCTTCATTGAACCGTTTGTCGTTCCAATCGAGGGTCGTGTGATAGAGCATCGGCACGATCCCTTCTGCCCGGCAAGCGGTGAGGAACTCCTCGATCAGATCTCTGCCTTTGGCTGGTGTGTGAGTGATGTCGAGATCGCTGAGACCACGAGTGTCGTAAAGGCTGAATCCTTCGTGGTGTCGTGAAGTGAGGGTGATGTATTTCATGCCTGCAGACTTGGCTGTTCTGGCCAGGTCGCGCGCGTCAAAATCCTCGGCCGTAAAGGTGTCCATGAGCTTGAGATATCGATCACGCGGAATTCCGTGCATCGTCTCCACCCATTCGCCCGCCTGCATCTGGGAGTAGAGGCCCCAGTGAACAAACATGCCGAACGCCATCCGTTCGAAGTTTCGGACTCTGCGGCTCGCCTTGGGAATGTCCTGTTCCATCAAAACAAAGTTTGACAGTCCTGGCACACTCATGCCCACTCCTGCGGCGGCCGCGCTCTTCAAAACATCTCGTCGTGAAACCTGTCCACTCATCGGATCTATGATAGCCGCTCGCATCGTCTTCCAGCTGTCTGATATCATGTCCTGAGTGTCGGAAGAGAAGACCTATTGCCACTGGCACAAAAAAGAAGAGACCGCGCTTCAGTGCGGCCGCTGCGAGAAGTACATCTGTCACAGGTGTGCGATTGTCGGACCTGTTGGTGCTCGGTGCCCTGAGTGTGGCAAAGGCGAGACCCACTTTCGCCCGGCTGCGGTTCTGCTGGGAATGAAGCGGCTGGTGACTGCACCGTTTCAGGGCGGGTCGATCTGGCGATACGTGATCTTCTTCGTCATCATCAGCGTGGTATTCCGCGGATGCATGGTGCTGTCGCGGCCAGATCCGGTTGAACAAGATCCGGCCGCGATCGAGCGGGCACTATCCGATGAGCCGGAACAGTTCAGCACTGATTGATTCGAATGTGCCGCCTTTTGTGCGCTGCTTCAGCTCGATAACAGACCCGCCTGCACTGTTGAAGTGCTGGACTTCGACTAGATGCCGCCCAGCCTGAAGAGGAGCGAATCCCGTCTTTGCAGAGGTCGAATGGTTGCCGTCGTGATCGACGATCACCTGGCCGTCAATCAGCAGTTTTGATCCGTCATCCGATGTCAGTTCAAACTCGTAGATTCCCGCTGAATCGACCTGAAGGAGGCCTTTGAAGACGTGGGCGACATTCTCTTCTGGAGTCGCCTCTGGGAGGGTGATGAGCTTCACGACCTCCGTATCGTCTGGAGTCAGACTGCCGAAGTCCGGCAGCCTGTCGAACTTGCCTTTATAGGTCGTTTTGAGCAGGCCGATTCCGCCAGCGGTCAGCGTACTGGGCGCGAAGCCTGGCACCTTGGCCATCTGTATCTCTGCCGTTTCAGAGACCCGGCGATTCCTATGGAAGCTCGCTGCCTTGATCGTGGTCGTCCTGCTGATCGGGATCGGGGCCGAATACTTGGGCGAAGCGGCCGTCGGAGCTGAGCCATCGAGCGTGTAGTGCACTTCGACCTGATCTGAGGCGGTCGAAAGAGCGAGCCTTGTGCTGCCGATAAACTGGCCCCCGAAACTGTCGAACTGCGGAGCAGAGTAGACGATTGGTGCGCCGTCGAGGGTGATCTTGATGACGCTCGCGTTCTCGTTCATCCTCGGTTTCGGGACGGAGAGAAGTATGTTGGGGCCGTGTCGATTGGCGGCAAATCCAACAGGGCCGTGGCCCAAGATTTCGGCAGAGGTGATGCCGTTGCCCAGATTTGGAATCTCAACGAATCCGGTCTTCGGCCATTCAAACAAGATCAGGTAGAGGTCGTTGCCTTTTCGGGTGATTCGGCCCCACTCTGGTTTTCCGACAGGGGAAGCAGTCGTGCCGTGGATCGCCTCACCATTTGTGTCCATCCAGTCGCCGATCTCTTCGAGCCGCTCGACGGCCAGGTCAGGGAAGAGCCCGTTTGCCATCGGCCCAACATTGAGCAGGTAGTTGCCGCCTTTGCTGGCAATGTCGCACAGGTTTCTGATCAGAGTCTGCGTCGATTTCCAGTTCTCATCTGACTTGTTGTAGCCCCAAGTGCGGCCCATCGTCATGCAGGTCTCCCAGTCTTCACCGGGGAGACCCGTTTCAGGGATCCGCTGTTCCGGGGTGCCAAAGTGTCCGCCGCTGCGCCCAGCACCAACCCGATTGTTTACGAGTATCTGCGGCTGCAGGCCGACCACCTCATTGAACAGCTCTCGGCCATGCGGTGCGATCCAGGTCGCCTCCCACTCACCGTCGAACCAGATGACATCGATTTTGCCATAGTTGGTCAGGATCTCTTTGACCTGATTGTGCAGATAACTGCGATAAAGATTGAAGTCGGCACCTTCTGCTGGGCGGTCTTCCCAGCCTCGGCGGGGAAGATAGTCCGGGTGGTGCCAATCCATGATCGAGTGGTACCAGCCGATCTTAAGACCATTGGCGCGGCAGGCGTCGGCGATCTGTTTGAGGATGTCCTTCTTGTACGGAGTGCGCTCGATGTCCCAGTCGGTCTGCTCGCTTGGCCAGAGGCAGAAACCGTCGTGATGTTTGGTCGTGATGACCAGGTACTTCATGCCGGCATCAACAGCCATCTCAGCCCACTCGTTGGCATCGAATTCGGTCGGATTGAACTGGTCGGCGAACTTCTCGTAATCCGGAATCGGGATCTGGCCCGAAGACATGATCCACTCGCCGTGGGTCTTGCGTTCGCCCCATTCTCCAGCGGGAACGGCGTACAGCCCCCAGTGGATGAACATGCCGAACCGAGCCTCGCGCCACCAGTCGATATCCGGATTTGACTGAGGCTGAGTTGTTGCGATAGCTGCCGCTGCGAGAAGCGCCGAGACCATGCTCTGATTCTACATCAGGGCATCGGCTCGCCAACTGCTGCAGTAAAGAGCCGATACCAGTCTTCCCGGCTCAGCTCAATCTTTGCGGCCTTTGTTGACTGGATGATCCTCTCTGGCTTGGTGGTGCCGATGATTGGGATGATGCCTGACGGATGCTTGAGCAGCCAAGCGAGGGCGATGTCTGTTCTTGTGACACCGTGGGCCTCAGCGATCTGATCCGTAAGCGCGATCAGCTCTCCTTCTGCGCCTTCACCCAGCGCACCGCCCGCCAGCGGGCTCCAAGAAAGCGGAGTGATCGACTCCTGCATACATTGGTTGAGAGTGCCGTCTTCGAGCGGATCTCGGTGACTGAGGGAGATCTCGACCTGGTTGACACAGAGAGGAACGTACTTCTGAAGCAGCGAAACCTTGTCCGGCAGAAAGTTGCTGACGCCGAAGTGGCGAACCTTGCCCTGTTCTTTGAGCCTGGTGAACGCTTCCGCTACCTCTTCTGGGTTCATCAGATAGTCTGGACGGTGCAGCTGATAGATGTCGATGTAGTCGGTCTGAAGTCTTTCTAGGGATCGGTCACAAGACCAGAGGATGTGGCTTGCGCTGAAATCATAGGTGTGCGGTGAGTTCTCACCGTACTGGCCAGGCGGTTTGATGCCGCATTTGGTGGCGATGACGATCTTGTCCCGCTTGCTCGGCTCCGCCCCCAACAGCTCGCCGTGGAGCGATTCGCTCGCGCCTCTGGCGTAGATATCGGCGTGATCAAACAGCGTATAGCTGTGCTCGAACGCTGTTTCGAGCGCAAGGTGGGCTGCGGCTCGTTTCTCGTCGTCAACCTCGGCTGGATTCCAGGTGCCAGCGATCCGCATACACCCATAGGAAAGTCGGCTGGACGTGAGATCGGTCTCGCCGATGCGTTGTGTCGTCATGTGCGGAGGATACGCCAATGGGGCATTCCCCCTCCTCCTTTTGTGAAAAGGGAGGAGGGGGTTAGGGGGTGGAGGGTCGTGCCAAAGCACTCCAAACGCAGATTCCAGCACACGAGTCGATACAGCCGAGTATCATCGGTCTATGCCAATTAAGGTCGTTGCACTGATCACCGCAAAACCAGGAAAGGCCAATGAGGTGAAGAGCCTTCTTGATGGACTCCTCGATCCAACACGAGTTGAAGATGGATGTCATGAATACGTTCTGCACCAGAAAGCAGACGACGAGCACGACTTTGTGATGCTCGAAGAGTGGGAGAGTCAAGCTCACCTCGACGCCCATCTCAAAACTCCGCATCTCGAAGCTGCGTTTCCCGAGTTTGACAAGTACGCTGCGAGCGTCGATATTCGGGTCTACAACAAAGTTCGCTGAGACCCTTTGCCATCCAGCCTGCAACCGCACGATGGCTGCATGCAAACAGATGCTGAGCAGCCTCCGATTAGTCGGAGGCTGCTTTTTTTGTGTCTGCTCCTTGCCTTATAATGAGACTCTGATGTCCAGCTCACCAAAGATCCCACGACGAGACCTCTTAAAGATGGCTGGCGGAGCCGCGATCGGGTCGGTTGGCATCCCGATGGCGGGCCCGTTCTGGAGAAGCGATATGCAGCAGCACCTGATCCCCGAAGACAAGAAACTCTCGAAAGAGTGGATCAGATCGCTCTACGAACGCGGCAAACCGGAGTGGCTTTCAGGCGACCAGCTTCAGCACGTTGGGATGCCCGTTGGGGGCATCTGCTGCGGACAGCTCTATATTGGCGGTGATGGCCGCCTCTGGCATTGGGACATCTTTCGCAGCGATTATCAGTCGGCCTATGGGACGATGAGCATGGGCATCCACTATGCCGAACCGATGGAGCCAGAGCGAACGGTGAAACAGGGTTTCGCTCTTCGGGTCAACGGCAAGACGATGCTGCTCAATCAGAGCGAAGACGGATTCAAAAACATCAGTTTCAGGGGCGAGTATCCGGTTGCCAGAGTTCGGTATTCCGATGATGAGTGCCCGGTTCAAGCAGAGTTAGAAGCGTTTTCGCCATTCATTCCGCTCGATCATGAGAATTCAGGGCTGCCGCTGACCTATCTCATCTGGAAGGTCGAAAACAGAACTGACGAAGAGGTTGAGGTTGATCTGGCTGGCTGGCTGGAGAACAATGTCTGCCCGCTCAATCACAACGACTCAGTCGGCCAGCGTGTCAATCAGATCGTCAGCCGCAGCAGCCGGACCAGCATGATCTGCACTGCTGAAGAGATTGAGATGGGCCAGGAGATTCGAAGGCCGATTCCGATTGCCGATTTCAGCTCGGGCACCTACGACGGATGGAAGGTCGAAGGGACTGCGTTTGGTGATCGTCCGCTGCGAAAGCAGGATCTGGCGGACTACCACAACGTCACGGGCTTCGGAGGTGAGTGGTTTGCAAACTCGCACAACACGAGCTCCGGCGAGACGGTCGTCGAGGGCGACGCCCATAAGGGCAGCTTGACGGGCGATCCGTTTGTGATCAATCGGCGTTACATCACCTTTAAGATTGGCGGCGGAAATCATCCGGGCGAGACCTGTATCAACCTGCTTGTGGACGGAAAGGTCGTCCGGTCCGAGACTGGACATGACAGCAACGCCATGCGCGAAGAATTCTTCGATGTGACCGAACTGCAGGGTGTCACAGCTCAGATTCAGATCCTTGATGATGTTGATGGCCCGTGTGGGAACATCGGCGGGGCCGCGTTTGTGCAGTCGGACGAAGCGGTCGTTCCGCAGCTTAAGGATCTGCCCGGATATGGCGGTATGGCGCTCACGGTTCTCGATGGAGACTTTGAGCGGTTCGGCTCGGCTGAATGCGGCGATCTGCCTGTAAGCAGCTTCGTCGACGCGCCGGATGCTGATGTCAAGTACCCGTTCAGCAGAAAGCCGATCGGTTCGGTTGGGGCGACGATCAAGCTGGGCCCGAACGAGACCAAAGAGGTGCGCTTCACTCTCACCTGGTACTTCCCAAACTATCCGAACGTGACTGGCGAATTCAGCGCAATCACAGATATCCATGAGTTGAAGCGGCACTATGCTGCTGCATTCAAGTCAATCAAGGCGATTACGCTTCATGCTGCTGATCAGAGCGAAGAACTGATCACAGCGACACGCAATTGGAACAGAACCTGGTACGACTCAACCCTGCCACACTGGCTGCTCGACCGGTCGTTCATACCGATCGACTGCCTGGCCACGCAGACGTGTCACTGGTTCGACAATGACCGGTTTTATGGATGGGAGGGCGTCACCTGCTGCCCGGGCACCTGCCAGCATGTCTGGAATTACGCTCAAGGTCTAGCGAGGATCTTCCCCGACCTGGAACGGCGCACACGAGAGCATATCGACTACGGCCTTTCGTTTACTGATTCAGGAATGCTCTGGTATCGAGGGGAATCGGCGAAGCACATCGCCACTGACGGCCAGTGCGGCACGATCATTCGCGCTTATCGTGAACATACAACCCAGCCGGACAGCGGTTATCTGTCTAGAATCTATCCACGTCTGAAGAAGTCGATCGAGCATCTGATTGAACAGGATGGCGGCAAGGATGGGGTGCTTGAAGGCGACCAGTACAACACGCTCGATCAGGCTTGGCACGGGCCGATGGGCTGGATCAGCTCGATGTATCTTGCGGCTCTAAAGGTCGGGGAAATGGCAGCCCGAGAGATGGGAGACGGCGTCTTTTCGACGACATGCAGGACCATTCTGGAACGCGGCAACGAGAGCATTGTCGACCAGACGTTCAATGGTGAAATGTTCATCCATCACCCTCCAGACTTCGTCAAAACAAACACCAACAAGGGCTGCCATATCGACCAGGTCTTCGGTCAATCACTCGCTTGGCAGGTCGGGCTCGACCGAGTGGTGCCGGCAGAAGAGACCGCGAAAGCGCTCCGCTCAATCTGGAAGTACAACTTTGCTCCTGATGCGGGCGGCTACCGCAACCTGATGCAGGACACGATCAAGGGCGGCCGCTGGTACGCGATGGAGGGGGAAGCTGGGCTTCTGATGTCCTCCTGGCCGCACGGCGGTGCTGACAAGGCGAAGGGCTCGGGCAAGGTGTTCGAGGTTGGTGTTGGCTACTTTAATGAGTGCATGAACGGATTCGAATATCAGGCGGCGTCGCACATGATCTACGAGGCTGAGCCAGGTTCAGATCTGGTCGAAAAGGGCCTGGCGGTGACCAAGGCTGTGCACGACCGGTATTCAGCTGATCGGCGCAATCCCTACAATGAGATCGAATGCAGTGACCACTACTCGCGTTCGATGGCCTCATATGGTGTCTTTTTGGCGTGCTGTGGCTTCTCGTATCACGGCCCGAAAGGCGAGATAGGATTCGCACCGCGAGTTTCGCCCGAGGATTTCCGCGCGCCGTTTACGGCTGCGGAAGGCTGGGGCACGTACTCTCAGAAGATCGATGGCGAAGGTGTGACCGCGAAGATTGCGGTGACCCATGGTGAGCTCGCGGTCTGGATGATCCGGCTGGCGGCGGATGCTGATTCTGTATCGGTGACTCTGGACGGTGAAGACGTGATCGGATTTGTTGATGCAGCGGCTGGCGGCGTGGTGGTTAGGTTAAGCACGCGGCTAAGGATCTCGGCTGGCCAGGTCTTGACGATAAGTCTGAAGTAGTCACTTCTTCGGCCAATCCCACAGGTTGTAGAGCAGCTTGTCGCTCGGTTCTCGGCCGTTGATCCGCAGAGCGATCTCAATCTGCGATCGGTGATGGGCCTCGTGGGTGATGCAGTAGGCGAAAAAGCGGCCAATCGTCCAGCGGGCTGGTCGGCCGGTCTCTGCCTGGTGGGCAAAGGCTGCCTCCATCACATTGCTGGAATTGGTGAGGCCCTCGACAATCTCCTCCCTTGAAGCCGTTTTCCAGTCGAGTTTGGTGATCGTTTCCGCGGCTGGCTTCACGCGCTCTTCGGCCCAAAACCGGCGGACCAGAATGATATGGGTGAAGTTCGAGCGGATCGTCTTGCCCTTGCCCGGCTTGAGGTCAAAGTCGTCGTCATCAAGCATCGCCAGCAGCTCCAAGCTGAGGCCATTGTTCACCCGCCAGGCATCGATCAGCTCATCAAATTCCATGAGAGGATTGTGACTGAATTCCCCCTCTTCCATTGTAGCGAAGCGAAATGGAGGAGGGGGGCGCCAAAGAACTCTCCAATAGGGAGAGTTTGACGTGGATGGGGGAGGAGGTCTTTATCTTGGTTCAAAGCCTGGTATAGGTCGACTGCATGAACTGGTGCCAGTTGCCCTCATCATCCTGGCCAGAAGAGGTGTAAGTCCTGTGGTTGGCGTCGACAATCGTCATGACATCACGGTAGTTGGCGGTCTCGCCGTCTTTTTCCATGTGCGGCCCTTCGCAGTCGAGGGTCATGGTCTTGCCGTCTTCGCTGAGGGTGCCTCGGTACTGCCAGATGTGAGACGAAACATTGCAGACCCAGGTGTACCGGTACTCCAAGAACGAAACATCCCATCCTAAGGCGGAGTAGTACTCCATCTGTTCGCCGTTCGGCATGTCGCCAGAGCCGTGACTGAAGGCAAAAAGACCGCCGAAGCTCTTGACCGATTCTCGCCCCTCGGCCTTAAGCGGCTCGCCTTCGGGCATGATCATTTCAGATTCGACTTTCCATTCGCCGACGAGCTGCTGAAGCCATTCGTGCTCCGGTTCGGGCTTGGTTCCGAAATCCATCTCTTGTGAGTCACTCATGGTACGAGTGTACAGGAGTTGATCTTCGATTCCCCCAATTTCAGAAGTGGACGTCCATACCAGGGGGCTTGAAATCAGGATCCCCTCCCCTTGTTCAACAGGGCGAGGGGATAAGCGGCAAGAGTTCGAAAACCGGAGATGATCGTATTGACCCCTTCCTCCTACAAGAGAGAGGAAAGGGGAGTCAGGATCAGCCGAGCCAGCCGAAAACGCCGCCCGTGATCAGCGCGTAGATCACCGAGTCGAAGGTGTAGGTCCAGAATCCCTTGGTGCCGAACCAGACCATGACCGGAATCCAGCCGAGGCCATGAGCCATGAAGGCGGAGGCGCCGGCAATCCGGAACATCGATCGGTATGAGTCATCAGCTCCGCCCGCGTTCGAAGCCACATATGCCACAAAGACGCCGACCACTAGATAGAAGGCGATCATCAACATGAGGTTTCGACCCATATTGGGTGCCCCTCCCCAGATGGTCACCATCCCGCAGGGGCCTTTGTTCATCTTCTCCTGGTACTCAGGATTCTTCATGTCCTCCGGGGTGCCCCAGGGGAACATGTACTGGCCTGGCTCGACGCCTTCCAGCGCACCTACCAGTTTTTCTTCGTCGGGGTGGCCACCAATCTCTTTCTTGTGGTGGGGAAGAACCATGTGCAGAATCGAACTGGCGATCCACACGAACACGGCCGATACGACGATCGGCATCCACATTTCTGACAGAAACTCCATCGTAGTCCTCAATGGCTAGGGACGGAGGTCTTGCGGGAATGATTCCAAAAGAGTGCGGATTGGGTTCTCGCGCCGTCCACCACCTCCCTCCACCCGCGGTCAGTTGTGGAGGGGGAGCTTATTCCCCCTCCTCCTTTTTGCGAAGCGAAAGGGAGGAGGGGGTCAGGGGGTGGAGGGCCGAGATGCAGGCGTGGATGAATGCAACGCAGAATTCTGGATTAGTGTCCTCCAACTCACATCAATGAACAGAGCTTAGATGTCGAAGGCGCTGGATGGGCGGAGTGCGACGGGATAGCCCTGTCCGCCGACTATTCCGTCTTCCCCTAGGGGAGTCTCCCAGTAGACCGTGCGGTTTGAAATGTAGCCGTCTTTGCTCAGATCGAGAACCACAAACGCAGGAGGGAAGTGGGAGTAGTTTCCGCCCCACCATCCGGCGCTGACTGCGCCGCCGCAGATATAGGTGACGCGGTCGTATTCGGCATAGTCCACGTGGTGCTGATGGCCGGAGAGGGCAAGCCGGACATTGTCGTGTTTCAGGAAAAGCTCTCGGATCTTCTTTGTTCCACCCACGCCTCCTCCTTCGATCTGGATGCACGGCCCGATGATCGGCGTATGTGAGACAACACAGGCCGGCTGACTGGTCTTGCCGAGCTCTTCGTCCAGCCATGACCACTGCTCCGCGTCGATCTCAGTCGGACCTCCGGGATGAAACACATCGAGCATGAAGAAGCTCCAGCCGCCGATCTCCGCCTTGTGGTACCGGTTTGGCATCTGGAAGGCCTTCTTTGCGAGCGCCTTGCGGTCGTCAGGAGTCGAGCCCTTTGGGTACCAGATGTCGTGGTTCCCGATCACGCTGGCGTGCGGCTGTCCAACCTCCTCACGAACCAGCATCTCCCAGTTGTCAAACTGCTCCATCGCCAGCTTTTCGTCTTGGCCCTGATCGACCGCCATGATGTTGTCGCCGCCAAAAACCCAGAAGTCTGGCTTGTAGCTGGAGGCTGCCTTGAAGGCTTGGCGGGCACGTTTCTGCTGGTGATACTTGACTCGGTCGTCGGCGTTGGGCGTGGGAATGTGAGCGTCGGTGAAGAGGATGACTCGGGTCAGTTCGCTGCTGACTCTCGGCTTGGTCAGTTTGTTTAGGGGAGCGATGAGCGGCGTAGATGCTGCGCCGATAAGCAGGTCGCGTCTGGAGAGGCTCATGGCTAGGAGTATAGCGTCCAGGCTCCCGGATCGACGCTGCTGCACTTTAACCGAGACAAGGTGTGAAGCCCCTTCCCTCTTCGTCCACCACCATCCCCCGCCCGCCCACCCTCCGGTGGTGGTGGAAGAAGAGGAAAGGGGCATCATAACCCTCAACCTCAAGGGGCTGAGGGACGGTCAATGGACTAAAGCTGGATTGTTGAACCCCCTCTCCTTTATCCTCTCCCCAAGCTTGGGGAGAGGGCATCATTCCCCCTCCTCCTTTTTGCGAAGCGAAAGGGAGGAGGGGGCTAGGGGGTGGAGGGC
>JALGXY010000290.1 GCA_029824495.1 Fimbriimonadia bacterium | reverse complement strand
GCTCATCTCCCCGACCTGTAGGCTCAGTCATGGGCATCCGTGAGGATGGTGTGGTCTGCGGTTCGGTCAGTGCCGGCTGCATCGAATCGAGCGTGATCGAATCAGCTCTTTCGCGTAACGAGCCTCACTCACTGCATTTCGATTCGATCACCAATGAGAAGGCTTGGGAGGTTGGGCTGTCATGCGGCGGCGAGGTTGAGGTCTGGATCCATCCCGGACCAGGCCCTAGCTGGAGTCTGATGAGGACGTTGTTGGAAGAGGATGAGCCGTTTATTCTCTGTACCGATCTTGAGCCATTTCAGCAGTGGATCTGGAGACCAGGCGACCCTGGCGATGATCAGAACGAAGCATTTCGAATGCGCCGAAGCGGGCTTAATGACAAGACGTTTTTGAACGTGATGCCAGGCCGAGACAGGCTCATCGTCGTCGGCGCTGTCCACACAGCGAAACCGCTCGTCGCCATGGCGCATGAACTGGGATTCGAGACTCTGATCATCGATCCGAGGAAGGCGTTGGCAGAGTCCGAGCAGTTCGATCCAGCTCCCGGCAAGATCATTCAAGGCTGGCCTCAAGATGTTCTTCCGCAGATCAGGCTGACCGAAGACACTTACGCGGTTGGGAGCTTTGGGCAGTCGGCAGACACAGGCTGACAGGCGCAACCGTCTGTTTAATGATGGGTTCACGGCCAGCGAAGTTGACCGGATTCATGGACCTGTTGGGCTCGATATCGGCAGTCGGACCCCGGCGGAGATCGCCCTCAGCATTCTTGCCGAGATTATTCAGGTGAAGAGAACACGTGGTTAAAGTCATCGTTCCTGCAGCAGGTCTGGCAACGCGCATGGGAGGGCCCAACAAAATGCTCGTTCCTTGGCATGGCTCGACAGTCATCGGGACTGTTGTGAAAACTCTGAAAGAGTGCGGCCTTGAAGTGCTGGTTGTCACAGGAAGGGATCACGAGCAGGTTTCGGAAGCTTCAGGTGTTGAGACCGTTTTCAACCCGGATTACGAGTCGGGGCTCGGTTCGTCGATCGCGTGCGGCAGCCGACTCTGCGACGACGCCGATGGCATTCTGATTGTGTTGGGCGACGTGCCTTATCTTCTGCCAGAGGATCTCACTCCGATGCTCGCCGCGTTTTCGATCAGGGATCAGATCATCGTTTCGCGATATCCCAATGGTCGTCTTGCCCCACCGGTTCTGTTTGGGGCGGCCTATCTGAGCGATCTTCAGGGTCTCTCCGGTGACCAGGGCGCGAAGTATCTGCTCGATAAACACCCGGACAAAGTGACTGAGATCGACATGCGTCGTCTGCCTGATATCGACTATCCGGACGACATAGCTGGCACCAGCGACCGCTGAAATTCAGTGCATTTCGTGGGCAGAATCTGGTCATACTGGACCCATGCCCGGCGCCGTAAATGCCACTTTTCTAAGAGCCAACCTCCTGGTTGATCCCTTGGCTGTCGAGGGAGCCCCCACGCTGTCTTGGATTCCTGAAGCGAGCGTGCCGGAGCGCCATGGCAGCGAGCAGGCTCTCTACAGGATCGCTGTCGCCAGCAGCAGAAACAAGCTGGAGCAGAAGCAGTTCGATCTTTGGGATTCTGGCTTTGTCCGATCTTCCGACTGCTACGGCATTTCCTTTGAGGGCAGGCTTCCGGAGGCCGGCCAAGACGCCTGGTGGATGGTCAAACTGATCGATCCGGCTGGCGGCGAATCAGAGTGGAGCGAACCGGCCCTCTGGTCGCAGAGAATTGATGGCTGGCCCTGCAAGTGGATCGGTTGGGACGCACCGAGAAACGCGACCGACCTGATCGATCTGAGCGGCTGCAGCTGGATCTGGCACCCGGATGAAAGTGCTCAGAACGCAAAAGCGGGCGGATGCAGCTTCAAAATCGAGTTTGAAACAGAAGGTGGCGAGGTGGAGATCATCGCCTCCGCAGATGATCATTATTCGCTGAGCCTGGACGGTGCTGAGGTTCTGAAAGATCGGGGTTCGCATCTCGCGTGGAGCAGCCCGGGTCACTACAAATCCGACCTGTTTTCTGGCAGGCATATTGTCGAAGTAAACGCAGTCAACGATGCGGACGGACCCGCAGGGTTCATCGCCAAGATCCTGATTGATGGCAAGCAGATCTGCACTGGCACAGACTGGATGACGAAGCGCGAGGGAGATGCTGACTGGCGTGCTCCAGCAGTTGTCGGTGCCTATGGAGATCAGCCTTGGGGCAGGATCAAACTCGATGGGAAAATCCCCCAGCCCAAGATCCTCAGGAAAGAGGCAGGGCTGAAAGGACGCGTTGTTCGGGCTCGACTTCACGCCTCAGCATTCGGAATCTATACGGTAGCTGTGAATGGAGAAGAGGTGAGTGATGAGTTCTTTGCTCCCGGCTGGACCGACTACGAAAAGCGTCTGCATTTCCGCACCTACGACGTGACCTCGATGATCGAAGGTGAGGCAGTCTGCCTCTCGGCCGTTTTGGGTGACGGCTGGTATTCAGGGTTTGTTGGTTACGGCGCGCACCGCGACCATTACGGTTCGAAGACGAGGTTCGGCTGCGTACTCGATCTTGTCTACGATGACGGGACCGTAGATCGGATCTCGACGGATGAGAGCTGGCGGATTTCGACTGGCGGCCTCGAATTCGGCGATTTCTTGAGAGGCGAGTATCTGGATGTCGAGCAGGAGCCCGATGGCTGGAGATCTCCTGGATTTGACGACACGAGCTGGAGCGCTCCTGACTTGGGTGCTGAGCTCGACCCGAGCCTGGAGCCTTATCCGATGACGCCCTGCGTCACAGCGATGCCGGTCTTGAAACCACAGGCCGTCAAGAACGGAGTTTATGACTTTGGCCAGAACACCGCGGGTGTGACGAGGATAAAAGCGCGTGGTCCGAAGGGATCGAAAGTTCACCTGAGTCACGGCGAGGTGGTGAATGATGATGGTTCGCTCTATATTGACAATCTGCGTGGTGCGCAGGCGCTCGATACGCTGATTCTCGATGGCGAGACCACCGAATTCACACCCAAGTTTACGTTCCACGGCTTCC
>JALGXY010000289.1 GCA_029824495.1 Fimbriimonadia bacterium | reverse complement strand
GGTCGACGCCATTGGTTCGGTCGAATGAGAAGAGGCTGCCGTCGCGACCCAAGACCAACAAGGTTCCGTTCGCGTAGGTCGGCGTGCCTGCTGCATTGATGTTCTTGGCTTTGCTCGTGTTGGACCGGCCTTGGCCTCCGCCACCGCCGCCAAATCCGCCGCCCGGTCCGCCTTCAAATCCGCCGCCGGCACCAGGTCCAGAGCCTCCGCGATCAGCAGTTGAGCTGTCGGAGCTCTTCTTGATCGGCGTCATGATGTAATTCCAGACGGTCTCTCCGGTCAGCACATTGACGCCGTAAATATTGCCGTCTGTGCAGGGGATGATGGCCAGCTTGCCAGCGATCATCGGCGCCTGGTTCGGCCTTGCCTCCAGCTGGGTGTTGGACTGATAGATAGGTCGACCCTGCAGGTTGTAGGCGAAGACTCGTCCTCGATCAGAAACCGCGACGATTCCCGCATCTGACACAGCAGGAGCGTAGGCGAGTTGTGCGCCCAGGTTTTTCTGCCATCGAGCTGTGCCACGTACTGCGTTGATCGCCAGCAGGTAGCCGCCGGAATTCATGTAGATGGTGTCGCGGTGGATGATCGGAGCGGCTGTTGAACTGAGTCGATTGAGCTCGACCTCCCACATGTCCTTTTGGGTCAGAACATCCATTGCCCGCAGTTTTCTGTCTGCAGTAATGTAGATCAAGTTCGACTGCCAGCCGGTCATTTGACCGTAGATGCGATCTTCTGTTCGCTTCGGAGCTGACCAATAGGCTGTTCCAGTCTCTCGACGGATGCCTTCGAGATGGTTGCCTGAAAGCGGAAGAACGATGACATTTCGAACTTCGACTGGCCTGCCAAGAATATCCGCAGATGCTCGGTATTGCCAAGAGAGCTTTCCAGTCTTGGTGTCGACCGCATAAACGACCCTGTTGTCTGCAGGGGCGACGATCTTTCCATCTGACAAGACGGCGCCATTTCGGAACTGCGCGTCGAGCGGAGCTCCTGCTGGATAGCGCCAAAGCTGGTTGCCAGATTCTCGCTCAAGAGCGTAGATTCGGCCGCCAACTGCGACGTACACGACATCGCCATCGACGATGGGCGAACCAGTCGGAGTTGAAGATGTGCCCTGATACCAGCGCCAAGCCAGCGGTGCTGGACCATCAAATTGTGCTGTTGCAGCTACTGCGGCTGCCATCAGCGCAGCGCCAGCTGTCAATCGGTGAAGACGTCCCATGATTGATCGTTCCTGCTTTTAAGAAGCGGATACCCAGACCAGTATAACGGCCCGGACGCAGCTTTGTCTATCCGCCAAGCATATGACGCGCAAACAAGTGTGTTGGTCACGCTCTCCTTAAGATTCGGCGGAAAGCCCAGTTTTTGAGGCCGCAGGGTCTAAGGACCGGGCCCCATTCAGCCGAGTTTGGAGTATTATCACCGAGCTTGGGCCTATAGCTCAGTTGGTTAGAGCGCACCCCTGATAAGGGTGAGGTCACCGGTTCAAATCCAGTTAGGCCCACCAAGCATCCCCTTTTCTTCTTCTCAAGATCAGACTGCGTCTGCCGATCTGTGCTGACGCGTGGTAGTCTTCGCCCCTGATGCCGCGACTCGAAGTCCGCGACATATCGATGCAGTTTCCCGCGGTCCTTGCTCTGGACGGCGTTTCACTTTCGTTTGAGTCTGGCGAAGTTCACGGAATCATCGGTGAAAATGGGGCAGGCAAGAGCACTCTCATGAAGATTTTGTCGGGTGTGCAGCAGCCGACCGAAGGAAATGTTCTTCTCGACAGCAAGCTGATTAAGCTGCGAGATGTTCGTCACGCCTTCTCCAACGGAATCGCAATGATCCACCAGGAGCTCGACGTAATCGATGACTTGACGGTTGCTGAGAATGTCTACCTTGGAAATGAGCCCAGAAAATTCGGGATGCTCGATAAGACCCTCATGGCCGAGCGGACAAACGCGCTTTTGAAGCGGGTCAGCGCCGAGTTTGATGCGACGACTCGTGTTGAAGACCTCTCGATTGCTGGAAAACAGCTGGTTGAGATTGCCAAAGCCCTTTCGCATGAAGCGTCGATTCTGATCATGGACGAGCCGACAGCGGTTCTGACAGACAAGGAGACAGAGTCACTCTTCCACCTAATCGCGGAGCTGAGCGCGCAGGGTGTCACCATTCTCTACATCTCACACCGACTTGTTGAAATCGAGCAGATTTGCGATCGTGTTTCGGTGCTGCGAGACGGCAAGCACGTGACAACCTTCAACCGAGGCGAAGCCGATGAGGCGGCAATGGCCAACTATATGGTGGGGCGAAAGATGGGTGATGTCTATCCGCCCAAGACCGATGAGCCGATGGCCGAGCCCTCGCTTGAGGTTGAGGGTCTTGCGGCTGAAGGCGTTGAAGAGGCCTCGCTGACCGTTCGCCCAGGAGAGATCGTGGGCCTCGCTG
>JALGXY010000288.1 GCA_029824495.1 Fimbriimonadia bacterium | reverse complement strand
CGTACCAGAAAGCGGGTGAGGCAGATGTTCAGGCGCGGGAGATGGTCTATCTCTTCTCGGCCCTGATCATGGGCCTGATTCTGGTCTACATGGTGCTCGCGTCTCTCTATGACAATCTGGTCTATCCGTTCATCATCCAGCTTGCCCAGCCGCAGGCGATGATCGGCGCGTTGCTGGCATTGATGATCACGGACAAGGCGTTGAACATCGTCGGGTTTATCGGCGTCATCACGCTGGTCGGCCTTGTTGGCAAGAACGCAATTCTGCTGGTTGACTACACGAACACGCTTCGAAGCCGCGGCAAAGAGAAGTTTGAAGCTCTGGTCGAATCTGGAAGGACTCGACTGAGGCCGATTATGATGACCACGATCTCTCTGATCGCCGGTATGCTGCCGGTAGCTCTGGCTATCGGTCGGGGATCGGAATTCCGCGAAACGATCGGAATCACGATTATTGGCGGTACGATTCTGTCAACGATCCTGACCCTGCTCATCATCCCCTGCTCGTACTCCATCTTCGATGATTTCTCAGAAAAGATTGGTGCGAAGTTGAGGCGTGAGCCGAAAGATCTGGATCGCCCGGAAACAGATCTTGGATCGTAAGACAAAGGCGATATTGGCCGCTGCAAGCGGCCTGTTTATGGTGTTGGCGATGCTGGGCCTCGGTTCAGTATTCGCCTACATCTCAGTTGGGTTCGGCGCGATTACGAGCGTTCGATCAGCCTGGCTGACCATCAAAGAAAGAGACATCGATGTGAATGTCCTGATGGTGCTTGCTGCGCTCGGCTCGCTCCTTTTGGGCCTGCCGCTCGAAGCCGCCATCCTCCTCTTCCTGTTTTCTCTTTCAGGCGCTTTAGAGTCCTACACGATGGCCCGGACTCAGTCGGCTATCGAGTCGCTGGTCAAGCTGCGGCCACAGACCGGCATCAAAGTTGTTGACGGCCGAGAGGAGGCTGTCCCGATTGAGGAGATTCTCCCCGGCGATCTCGTGAGAATCCCCGCTTTTGAACCTGTTTCTGTCGATGGCACCGTGATTGAAGGTGTCAGCTCGATTGACATGTCAGCGATGACGGGTGAGTCGCAGCCTGTGCGGGCGGAGCCTGGAACAAAGGTGTTGGCAGGGACCCAAAATCTCGACGGAAGCCTTTTGATCCATTCAGAGTCTGCCGGCACCGAGTCTGCTCTTGAGAAGATCGTCAATCTCGTCCGAGAGGCTCAGCAGGGCAAGGGCCGGGGAGAGAAGATCGGAGCGTGGTTTGGCCGACGGTATACGATCTTGGTGATCGCTGCATTTGTGCTTTCGCTTGCACTTCGCATCGCAATTGGGCAGGATATCGGCAGGGCGGTCTACGCCTCGATGACGCTCTTTGTCGCTCTCAGCCCCTGTGCAGTCGTGATCGCCGCTCCTTCTGCATCGCTCAGTGCTATGGCCTGGGCTGCACGCAATGGACTTTTGATTCGTGGGGCAGATCGATTGGAGGCCCTTGCGGGAATCGACACTGTTACGTTTGACAAGACCGGCACGCTGACAAGAGGTCGACCTGAGCTGACAAGAATCTGCTTGGGCGCAGGAGAAGACTCAGGCTGCACCTGTGGAGATGCTTCACGGCTTTCTGAGCGCCAGAAGAAGATGCTCGCCTTTGCTGCTGCGGCCGAACAGCACTCACCTCATCCGTTCGGTCAGGCGATCCTGAGAGCCGCATCGGAGCATGGTCTCGACCAGCCGCAGGCTGAAGAGATCAAGACCGAGCCCGGCCTCGGCGTTTCTGCAGTCGTTGACGGAGTCACAGTTCGCGTAGGGCAGGTTCGCATGTTCCCAGAAGATCAAGTGCCGAAGTCGATGCTTCAGTGCCTGGTCGACATGCAGGAGCAAGGACTGACACCCGCCCTGGTTCAGGCTGGCGATGATTGGGCGCTGATCGGGTGCGAGGACAGGGTGAGAGAAGAGGCAGGACCGGTGATCGCCGAGCTGAGAAGCCTGGGAATCGAGCAGATAGAGCTTCTGACAGGCGACACACCAATCACGGCAAAAGCTGCGGCCGCTGGGTTGGACTTCGACATGATTTCAGCGGGAATGCTGCCTGACCAGAAGGAGAATAAGATTGGAGACCTTGAGGACAGGGGTCACAAGGTGATGATGATCGGAGATGGTGTCAACGACGCACCGAGTCTGGTCAGAGCCTCGGTCGGTACAGCGATGGGCGGCCTCGGTTCAGAAGCTGCAATGCACGCTGCTGATCTGGTGCTGGCGCAGGATTCGTTGAAGGGTGCACCGCAGGCGATCCGAATCGCGCGAAAGGCGAAGCAGATCACGGCTCAGAGTCTTGGCTTCGCGTTAGGCGTGATCGCGCTCCTGACGATCGGCTCAATCGTAGGAGACACGGTTTGGGAAGATAATCGAAGCGCGATTCTGCCGCTGGCAGTGCTGGGCCATGAAG
>JALGXY010000287.1 GCA_029824495.1 Fimbriimonadia bacterium | reverse complement strand
CAGCCCGAACAAGCTGTTTGACTACATGGGAGCGCAGCTTCCGGTCCTCTGCAGCATCCCCGGCGACATGGCCGGCGTGGTTTCTCGTGCTGATGCCGGTCTGCTCACAAAGCCAGAAGACGCCCAGGATCTCGCCGATAAGGCATTGGCGCTGCAGGCGATGTCAGACACCGACCGCGCTGCAATGGGCGCTCGGGGAAGGGCCTGTGTCGAGGAGAGCTTCTCCCGTCAGAAGCTGGCAGAACAATTGAAGGGTCTGCTGACAAGACTAACGCATCTTGGTTAGTCTTCGGATGGCTTGCGTCTGATGCCCCGTGTCTTCTATGGGATCTCCCTCAAGCCCACTATCTGAACCTAGAGTGCAACTGAAAAGCTACAATTGCGCTAGTTAGAACCAATTATGTGCACAGGGTAACAGTCCGCCACCTTAAAGGGAATGACACTTTTAAAAGCTCTGAATCACAGTTTCAGGCTTACTCCGCAACAGTGGCTTTGCGCGGTTTGACAGTCAAGGGTCACACACTGCTGCCCGGGAGATCAAGTTGCTAAGCTACCTCCTCATCTGGATCAGTCGCAACATGATGCGCTAGAGTCCTACACTCGCAGCGACGTTCTGCTTGAACAGCTCCGCCTCACGCCGATAGCCGGTCATGACCGCGTGAGAACGGTGACCCGTCTGCTCCATGATCACCGCCTCAGGAACACCCGCCGCGAACCCGTCCGTAACGAGGCCCGCCCGCAGAGAGTGGGCGTGCTTCTTGATGATCTGTGCGATGGTGCGGTCTGTGATCCTCTCCGGCAGCACCTTGCCGGACTTGGTGACGCGCCGGAAGATCGGGCCGCCCTCTATCGCCGCGGTCTCCACCCAGTCGGACAGGGCCTTGACCGGGCAGGTGTCTGATCGGGATCCATATGGGAGCGCTTTGCGCTGCCCCTCGCCCTCCTGGTCGGTTTTGGAGCGCAGAACGGTGATAATCAGCCCCTCATCGGTCGATTCGATCTGCTCCCAGTCGATCGCGGCGAGTTCTGAGCGCCGAAAACCGCCCGCATAGCCGACCAGAAGAACCGCGCGGTCTCGAATGTCGATCGGCCTGGTGGTCAGCGCTTCCGCCGCCTGCCTCAGGTTCTTGACCCGCACAGGCGTCTTTTTGGACTGCGGAGCGCCGTGTGTGCGCTTGATTCCCTGCAGAACGGTCCGCACAAGCTCCGTTTTGGCCGGGCTCTCGTGCCCAGCGGCCTTGTGAGCGGCCGTGATCGACGCCACGCGGCGCTGGATCGTGCTGATCTTCTTGTCCCCCGCCAGGTTCGTCAGATAGAGCGCGACAGTCTCCGGGCTTGCCGGCAGAATCTGAACCGCGTGCTCGCCGCACCATCCGGTGAAGTCCGCCCAGTCTGAGCGATAGGCTTTGAGCGTCGCCTCGCTCTTGGAGCTCCTGACATACTCCTGCGCCTGCTGAATCAGGCTTTCTGGGAGGTTTGAAGGGCCTTCCATGGCTGCCAATTATTGTAGCCGATAATTGAACATTATCGGCTATGACAGCAAGTCTACTTCTGGCCTCCTCTCCCCAAGCCTGGGGAGAGGATTGAGGTGAGGGGGCAAATGTTCTTAAGCTCCCCCTCTCTAACTCTCCCCCTAGGCTTAGGGGGAGAGAACCAGATGAAGCCTGTTTTTTGTGGTGCAGATGTCTTCAACTGCTCCTGAGAGAATGTGCAGACGTGGACATCCGCACCACAATCTAAGCTTCGGGCTAATCTCCGTGTGCCATGGACAGGCGCCCCTGGCGTTTGTCCGTGCGGCTAACCACTAAGACACGGACAAGCCCAAAGCGGCCTGTCCGTGCCACACAAGAACTCTAGCCTTGCTCGCCGATTGTCAGACGTTTGATGCCGGCGGCCTTCGCGTCTTCGGCCGTGAACATCCGGCGGCCGTCGAACAGCAACGGCGTCTTGAGAGCAGCTGCCAAGTCAGACAGCTCGATGCCTGCGTATTCCGGCCACTCGGTGACCAGGATCGCTGCGTCTGCGCCTTGGGCAGCGGAGATCGCATTGTCGTGCATCTCAACGTCCGGGTGGAGCTTGGCGACCTCATCCATGCAGATCGGGTCGGTGGCGGAGATCGTGGCACCCATCGAACGCAGAGCGTCGATGATCACGAGCGACTTGGCATCGCGGATATCGTCTGTGTGCGGCTTGAAGGAGAGGCCGAAGATCGCAATCTTCTTGCCTTCGAGGCCGCCGAGCTCTTCAGCTACGCGGCGGATGCAGTGGGCTGGCTGGTCTTCGTTGATGGCGACCGTGGAGGTGAGGATTCCGGCATCGACGCCGAGCTTCTCGCCCATCCAAATCAGAGCGGAGACATCCTTCGGGAAGCAACTTCCTCCCCATCCCAGGCCAGCCTTGAGGAACTGCTTGCCGATGCGGGTGTCCATCCCCATCCCCTTCGCGACATCGTCGACATTGCCGCCGGCAGCCTCGCAGTAGCGGCTGATCATGTTGATGAAGCTGATTTTGGTGGCGAGGAAGCAGTTGCTGGCGTACTTGATCAGCTCAGCGCTGGCGATGTCGGTCTCCAAAACCTCGGTCGGGAAGCCCGTGTAGAGCCGCTTGACCGTGTTCATCGCGCGCTCGGAGTCTGCGCCGATCACCACGCGGTCTGGGTTGACCGTGTCTTCGACAGCTGAGCCTTCACGGAGGAATTCTGGGCTGCTGACGACGTCGAACTTTGAAGCGTCGCCGCACTCCTGGAGAATGATCTCGTGGACCATCTTGGCTGTGCCGACCGGAACCGTCGACTTGTCGACGACCACGATGTAGTCCTTGATCGCGCGGCCGATGTCGCGCGCGACGGCCTTGACATAGGAGAGGTCCGGGCTGCCGTCCTCCTGCGGAGGTGTGCCGACAGCGATGAAGATGACGTCGGATGCCTGGACTGCGTCGGCGATCGAGTCGGTGAAGCTGATGTGGCCCTTCTCCTCGACTCGCTTCATCATCTCCTCGAGGCCTGGCTCGAAGATCGGAGACTTGCCGCTGCGAAGCATCTCCAGCTTCGCCTGGTCGTTGTCGACGCAGATCGTTTTGATGCCTGCATCGGCAAAAACCACACCCGAAACCAATCCCACGTAACCCGTGCCAACAATCGCTACTTTCATCGTCTGTCCAGTCCTGACCGGCAGGATGCTACCATACTG
>JALGXY010000286.1 GCA_029824495.1 Fimbriimonadia bacterium | reverse complement strand
CAGGTCCAGTTCATGACCACGCGGATTTTGGGCCTGAAAGAGACCCCAGAGCCGGACGATGTGGCAGACGCCCTCGCCGTGGCGATCGCCTGCCTGATGAACACTCAAGCGACCAGATAGCCAGCACGGCGCTCTAGCAGGGCATCGACAGGGCGGAATAGGCTCGGCTCGCCGCACAGGTCATCCCGCTCCAGGGCCGCAGCGACATCAACGAAACTGACAAGATCAAGAGCGCCCATCGCTCGCAGCGCTGAGACGGCAGGTGCGTCATCACCAGCGACAAGCACCGGGCCGACCCGTCGACGCAGGGCCTCGGCAGCCCCAGACCAGGTGCCGCCTTGGCGCAGACGCGGACCGACAACACCTGTGGCTGAAGAGAGGGCGTAGATCAGCAGGTTTCGCTCCATCGCCTGTCCAGTGGCAAAGCGGGCGCCAGGCTCGCAGACGGAGACGCGCGTAATACCAGGTCGGGCGTCGGCACCGCCGCCGGGGCACTCAAGACCAAACGGCAGAATCTCTACGACACGAGCCCCTGGACCTGTCAGCAGGGCCGCCTGTGCAGCAATCTGGTCGCAGCCAACTGCCCCGCCGCTCACCAGCGACATCCCGGAAGACATCGCCCCGCGCCCAACAAGATCAGCCAATGCGGCCTCGTCGGCACTCGGCTCACGAGAACCGACTGCACCAACAAACAGGCCGCCAGGAAGAACACCATCAACCCAGAGACACGGGGGGGCAGACTGCCCCAAGACCTGAGTCCATCGAGCCGGGTACTCAGGATCGACAGCGGTCAGCACATTGCCGCCCAGGCACGCCTTAACACCCCAGTCGATCACACCCGGGGACTCCAAGATTGAAGCCTCGCACCAGAGCCCAGCCCGCCGCAGACAGCCAGCAAGTCCTCCTAGATCCGGGGCATCACGAAGCAGCGCGCGGGCAGCTTTAAGCCAGTGAGCCCGCCTCAGTTTTGTGGGTGTCGGCCTGCCGCGTAGATAGAGCGAGGCAAGGCCTGCCGAAAGGGCCAGTCGTTCTCCCCTAGCCATATCTGTTTATGATGGCATATTGCTCTTGATCCTTCGGTATTCTCCCCCATCACAAGTCGTCATGTTGAAACACACTTCTGTGACCAAAGAGCGGATCAAGCAGTTCATCGACCGAGAGCTGCGCGAGAAGCTGATTCTCTCTTCTAAGCCTCTAAAGTCATCGTTTTTGAAAGGTGATCATCCGTCAGGATCAACCGCAGCAAAGGCTTCCGGATGGGTGCAGATCGAACCGGGATTCCACTGGGGCGGCGCATACGAGCAGGGCTGGTACAAGGTGAACGGCTCGGTCCCCAAAAAAGAGGGGGTCACCCCCGTCTTGATGTACGGCCGGCCGGAGATCCAGTTCAACCGCGACGGCATGGTCGAGGGCACTCTTTGGATCAAGAATCGCATCGTCGGCGGGCTCGACTTTGGTCATCAGTATTTCCGGCTCGACGGCCATACACAACAGAACGGCCGTTTCGAGATTCTCTGCCAGACCTACGCCCACAACAAGGAGTGTGTCGTTCATGGCTGGGAGCAGCCTCGAACCCCTGAACCGGAACGATTCGACGGCTTTCTGCTGGCTGAGCTGGATGAAGCCCGCCTGGCGCTCTTTTTTGACTGTGAGTTTGCCTTCAGCCTCTACGAAGGGCTGGAAGAGTCCTCACCTGCCGCGGCGACGGTTCTGCGCGGCCTCAACGATGTCTGCAACGCCTACCGACCCGATTCGAACAGAACCTGGACCAACTGTCGCAGAATCTTGAGAGATGCACTCGGCAGTCTGAGCGGCGACATCGACCATACGATCACTGCCTGTGGCCATGCTCACCTCGATACAGCCTGGCTCTGGCCCCTCAGCGTCACCCATCTCAAGATGGCTCACACGACCGCTGTTCAGCTCGATCTAATGGACAGGTATCCGGAGCACGTCTTCTGCCACTCCCAAGCCTCTCAGTACGAGTGGCTGGAAGAGCAGCACCCTGAGCTCCTCGACCGAGTCCAAAAAGCGATTAAGAAAGGCCAATGGGAGCCGGTCGGATCGATGTGGGTCGAGGCGGACTGCAACCTCACAGGCTCTGAAGCACTGGTCCGCCAGTTCCTCTATGGCCGTCGGTGGTTTGAACAGAAGACCGGGGTTGTCACAGACGACATGTGGCTGCCAGATGTCTTCGGCTACTCCGCCGCACTGCCGCAGATTCTGAACAAGTTCAACATTAAGTCGTTCCTCACCCAAAAGCTGAGCTGGAATCAGTACAACAAGATTCCGCACCACACCTTCTGGTGGGAGGGGATCGACGGGTCGAAAATCTGGACGCACTTCCCCCCTGCCGACACCTACATCGCGAGCATGGCCCCGAAGGAGATCCTCGAATCGGTCAAGAAATACAAGGACCATGGCCGCTGTGACCACTCGATGATGCTCTATGGATGGGGCGACGGTGGAGGAGGGCCGACCGAATTCCATCTCGAACGAGCACGGCGAGCCAGAAACGCGCCCTGTATGCCCGAGATCCGGCGCAAGAAACACGCGGCCGATTTCTTCGAAGATGCCCGTGCTGCCAGCAGCGATCTCTGCACCTGGAAAGGCGAGCTCTACTTTGAGCTGCACAGAGGGACCTTCACTTCTCAAGCAAAGAACAAACAGGAAAACCGCATCTGTGAATTCCTGCTACGCGACGCAGAACTTCTCGCCTGCTTCCGCGACGATTTTCCACGGAAATATCCGGCTGATCAGCTCGAAAAGGCGTGGAAACTCGTCCTGCTCAACCAGTTCCACGACATCATTCCAGGCTCTTCGGTGCGCGAGGTCTATGAGGACAGCGACCGCGATTATGAGAAGGTGCACGAAATTGTCGAGCCGATCATCGAATCGAGTCTGCGAAAGATCGGTCAAAAACTCGACACAACCGGCATGGAGAAGCCGTATGCGCTCTTCCACAACAGCACGATTCCCAGCCAGGCCGAGATCCCATGGACTAAGAAGAGCCACCCCCAGTCGATGCTGGCTCACGAGGAGATTCAGCCGGTGCAGCTTGTCAATGACTTTGGAGGCAAGAAGTTGATCTTCCAGTCGCCCAACGCCTCACTCGGCGCGCCCTGTGTTGCTGATCTGAGCAGCGAAGAGCCGTACGATGGCACGAGGCTCAAAGCCTCGACAAGAAGGCTTGAGAATGATCAATGGTCTGTGAAGTTTGATGCCAACGGAAACATCACCAGCATCAAGACTCTCGAAGATGAGCCGATCGAGTTCATACAAGCAGGGGCTCTCGCCAACGTTTTTCAGATCTTCGACGACCATCCGACCTTCTGGGACGCCTGGGATGTTGAGATCTACAGCCTTGAAGATCCGACCGACCTGACCAAAAGCGACTCGGTCGAGCTGGTCGAAAAAGGGCCGGTTCGAGCCGCGATTGAGATTGTCCGCACGTTCGGCAAGTCGAAGATTCGCCAGAAGATCAGCCTCGGCCCGACACCGGGCATCCGGTTCGACACCTGGGTGGATTGGCACGAAGACAACAAGATGCTCAAAGTCGCCTTCCCGATGAACATCAACGCGATGCGCGCCTCCTTTGAGATCCAGTTTGGACATGTGGAGCGGCCGACGCACAGCAATACAAGCTGGGATCTGGCCAAGTTTGAAGTGCCCCACCAGAAGTGGTTCGACCTGAGCGAAGGCGGCTACGGGGCTGCCTTGCTGAACACCGGAAAATACGGCTGTGATGTCATCGACAGCACGATGCGCTTGACGCTGCTTCGATCCCCTAAGGCTCCAGATCCGATCTGCGATATGGGCGAGCATCACTTCACCTATGTTCTGCTTCCGCACTACGATCAGGTTGTTCATAGTGAAGTCGTGCAGGCCGCCTACGCCATAAACTCGCCCGTCAGATATGCCGAATTGAAGGCGACGAAAGGCGCGCAAGGTGTGATTCCGCCGCTGTGCGATGTGAGCAGCCGCAGCATCGTCGTTGAGTCTGTCAAGAAGGCCGAAGACTCTGAAAATCTCATAGTGCGGCTCTACGAGTGCCACAACACGCGAGGCCGTGCCGACCTCTGTTGCGCTGTGCCGATCAAGGGCGCCTGGCTGACAGATCTGAACGAAGAACCGATCAGGAGGCTCGAGGTCGATGAAAGCTGTGTCCGCTTCGACTACAAGCCGTTTGAAATCATCACCGTGATGATCAAGGTCTAGGAAACCCAACCCCGTTCAATTCGGTATTCTGGTTCGGGGCTATGCCTCGGACCAGGACAACAGCTTATGGGCGAAAACATGGAGAAATTCAGGCACCTTGACGGCAGTGATGCTGTCGTCGACCTGCCGCATATTAAGATAAGTTTCCAGCACGGCAACCCCCAGACTGTCGGGAACAACGGCTGCAAAATTGAAGACGTCATCGACGTTTTGGTGGAGAAGATTCTCGACTTTCAAGGCCGAGACCTGAACTGCGAAGAGAACGCCACCGCACTCTACCATCTCGACCTTGCTAGAGAAGCCTTGATGCTGCGGCGAAGACGACGCGAACAGCAGGGCGTCATCGGCAAGCAGAAACGGCACTCTTCAAGCTGATCCTATGGCTCTCGAATCAGAAGGCTGGGAACAGCTCGACCAGAACGTCAGATCACTCTGGCTCGCTCAGGCTGGCATCACCACACTCGTGCTGCTGGTGATCCTCCTGCCAATCGACATTTTTGCTCTAGGCTCAATCGATGAATACCCCCTGCCCAAGGGTCTTGTCGGCGGAGTCCTCCCCTTGCTGATCGGGGGCTTTTCTGCCGTCATGGCCAACCGGCAATTTGAATGTGCGCGCTACCGGCTCACCGACGAAGATCTTGCCTATGCCTACGGGGTCTTTTGGAAATCGAGGCGATTCGTACCCCGAGGCCGTATCCAGCACGTCGATGTCAAAGCCGGCCCGATCGCTCGTGCACTCGGTCTCGTTGAGCTGAGCGTCTACGTTGGCGGCCAGCCAACTGCAGCAATCACAATCCCCGGACTCAGCCCCGAAATCGGCGAAAGCATGAGGCAGCTGCTGTTGAGACGGCATGGCGACAGAGAGCTGGGAGTTGCTCCTGCGGATGTTGAGATTTCACCGCCCCCGACCCAACCTCTGGCATGAGCGAACCGACGTTTCATAGGCTGCACCCAGCCACCATCGCGATTCAGGCCGTGCAGGCGATCAAAAGCCTTCTGCCGATCCTGTTCATCTCGATTCTCAGCATGTTCAGGGGTGGCGGAACAAACTCGATTACAGAGATGATGTTCTCGCTGTTCGGCCTCTTGACCATCGGTCCAGCCATCGCCCAGTACTACACGTTTGGCTATGCGATTCACGGTGATAATCTCGTGATTCGCGAAGGGATCTTCACCAAGAAGAAGCGTACGATTCCGATCAATCGCATTCAGAACATCAACATCCAGCGGGGGGTGCTCCACAGGATCTTGGGGGCTGTCCGAGTGCAGATCGAGACGGCCGGAAGCGCCCAGGCAGAAGCTGCCCTTCCGGCGGTCACTGAAGCCCAGGTGGACTGGCTCAAAAAGGGCCTTCTCAGCTCAAATCGGCAAGGCGATGCGATCGAAGCAGAACCGGCCTCGGAAGCCAGAGTCCTCTACCAAGCATCGACAAAAGAGCTCTTTCTGGCAGGGGCGACCCAAAACCGAGCCCTCGCTATTGTCAGTGCGATCTTCGGCTTTATCTACCTGATTCCCAACTGGGAAAAGATGCTCGGTGATTCGGCGATCGCTCAGTGGCGGGCCGGACCGAGTGCCTGGACTTTCTGGGCCGTCATGCTGCTCCTTCTCTTCACCATCGGATGGATATTCTCAGTAGTCAGCACCTTTCTGCAGTACTGGAACTTTGAGCTCACTTTGGATGACGGGCGGCTTAAGCGGTCATTTGGGGCGATCAACCAGACCGAAAACGTCCTCCCTATCAAGAGGATTCAGGTCGTCAGAATCTCTCAGACACTTCTGCAGCGCTGGATGAAGCTATGCCAGATGAGAGTCGACACGGCCGGCTCCTTCGCGGGTCAGCAGCAGGATCAGCAGCAGCAGGCCGCAGCCGTACAGGCCAACTCAGTGATCAGCCCCCTGATGGAGTTGAGTGAGAGTCGGCGCCTGCTCGAGAATGTCCTGATCGACTACACGCCATTCGACGATGGCTGGAGCGGGATCAGCCCGAAGACGATCCGGCGACACAGCAGAACAATGTTGATCTTTGCGCTTTTTGTCACCGCAGCCTCCTTCTACTGGCTGGAATGGTGGTCGCTCGCCTCCCTCCCCCTGTTTGCAGGGCTCGGTTTCCTGATCGGCTGGCTCAAACACAAGTCGTATCGGTGGAATCTTCAGGATGGGCTGTTCGTTGCGGAATGGGGGATTGTCAGCCGCAGTCTCAGCGCAGCACCCGTCTCAAAAATCCAGTCCGTTTCGGTCTATCAGTCGCCGATTCAAAGACGATTTGGGCTCTCCACTCTGGCCTTCCGAACGGCTGCAATGTCAGGCAGTGCAGCCGTCGAAATGCCCGATCTTCCTGAAGAGGCAGCCCACGAGATTGCAGAGCGGCTGCAGAAGCAGAGCGGTGAGCTCTCCTGGCTGAATCCAGATGGGTTCTAATCTATGACGAACTTGTAGCCCACGCCTCTGACAGTCTGAATGAGGTCGGGTTGGGACGGATCCGATTCGATATGCTTGCGCAGCCATCGTACGTGCACATCCACCGTCCTGGGAGAGACAAAGGCGTCTTGGCCCCAGACCCGGTCGATCAAAGTGTCTCGCGAGAAGACCTGCCCCGCGTTCGAGGCCAAAAAGAGCAGCAGATCAAATTCTCTCGGCGACAGATCCAGCTCCTGGCCGTCGCGCAGCGCCTTGTGCGTTTTCGGGTCGATGTTCAGCTGACCCACCACCACCGGCTCCAGAATCGGCGCTCCGGAAGATCGTCTGACAACCGACTTGATCCTGGCCCAGAGTTCTGCCAGCGAAAACGGCTTGGTGACGTAGTCGTCTGCCCCCAGCTCCAGCCCCTCAATGCGGTCGTATTCAGCAGCGCGGGCGGTCAAAAAGATGATTGGAACACCACTGGTCTGACGGACCTGCCGAGCAAGATCGAACCCTGACCTGTCTGGCAGCATCACATCGATCAGCATGATGTCCGGCTTGACGAGACGAAAAAGCCTCAGCCCTTCCGCCGCTGTTTCAGCGGTAAAAACAGAACAGCCCTCGCGACGAACCTTGACGGCAATCGTTTCCAGAATGCCAGGTTCGTCGTCGATGGCTAAGACCTTCATGAAGTCGTGATGATCTCTACGTTCGCTCTCGGGACAGTCACTTCATCACCCGATGCCAGCTTGGCCGAAAGAACTCGGACCATCGCACCTGATTCAACTGCCTGGAGTTCAGCCGGAAGGCCGGTGACCTGGCCTAGTTCGCCAAAGTACGGCTCGCGAATGATTCGGATCGGCGTGCCGATCTCGAGAATCGAGGCACTGTGCTCCGGCACAGGATCGCCTTCTGCGTGGTGGATCGGACAGATCACTTCTGGCCGGATAACACCCGCTCGAATCTGTGTTGCACCGTTGATGCTGGCCCGATTGCCTTCCAGCGATTTTAGGAGCTCGAATGTTCGGTCAGCCATAGCGAGCTGGCCGAACCCTTCTGTGGCGATGAGCGTAAAGCTGATCTCTTCTTGACCGGTGATCGCGACACCGATATCGTAGCCAAGCAGCTCCATCAGGTCGACATCTTTCACTGCACCGACGACCAGACCTGCAACGCCGACTTCGGCTGCTCGCTCCAGCGCTTCATACGAAACTCCAGAGCCGCCGATCAGCAGCTTTCCAGCGTCGTCATCTTTGATGTGTGAAGCCTCAAGAAGGACTGTGTGGTCATCAACAGCCGTCCTGAGAGTGCCGCTGCGTTCGCCGCCGATGCCAAATATGCCCTGCACCATCGCGCCGCGGGTCTCAACGACAACTCCTTCTTCCGGAATCGTGTCGATCACTTTGCCGTCGACGTAGGCTGGGATTTCGACCGGAATCGCCGGCTCTCGGATCAGTGCGTTGCCCGTAATTTTGGAGACCGACTCAACAACGCCTGTGTACTCTGCGTGGATCTCCTGTTTGAACCAGCCGAGGCCGAAAAGGCCGGGGGTCTCTGCAACGAGGTCGCCCTTTGTGATGGGATCGCCCTCTTTGAGCTGGAAATACTCTTCAACATCCTTGGCTTCGATGCCGAGTTTCTCAGCAATACGAAGGGTCTGGAGCAGACCAGGAAGATCCGCTTTCGCCACCGACTGATCGTAGGCCACGGTATCTCCCTCTTTTACGAGGACCTCGCCTTTGATCGGGAGGCGCCGAACCTTCTGAACTACTGTGTCGCCGCTGACTGTCAGCCCTGGGGTGTATGCACTCGCCAAATTGAACTCCGGTACAGGCGCAATCGAAGCTGCGCCGAGCCGCTAGTTTAGCATGGGTCTTAGGCTGGGGTCCAGATCCCCGAATGGTAAGATCCCCGCCGTGAAAGCGGTCGCAAAGATGCAGCCCGGTCGTGGAATTTCACTGATCGACGTTGATGAGCCAGAGATTCGCCCTGGATGCGTGAAATTGAAGGTCGATCGAGGCTCTGTCTGCGGCACCGATCTTCACATTTATCAGTGGGACGAGTGGTCCTCTGGCAGGATCAAAACCCCCAGAATCATCGGCCACGAGTTCTGCGGCACGATTGTCGAAGTGGGAGAAGGCGTCACAGATCGAAAGGTTGGCGACTTTGTTTCGAGCGAATCACACATCGTTGATCTCGATGACCCAGATCTGCTGCGGGGTGACGGCCACGTGGCAAGAACGACCCGCCTGCTCGGCGTCGATGTTGACGGCGGATTCGCTGAGTACGCTGTCATCCCTGAATCGAACGCTCGACTGACCGATGACTCCGTTCCCGGTTCGGTCGCATCCATGCAGGATGCTCTCGGAAATGCGGTCCACACGGCGATGGATGGCCCGATTGAAGGCTGCTCTATCCTGATCACCGGACTCGGGCCGATCGGCCTTTTTGCCGGAGCGATCTGCAAGAGCCTCGGCGCAAAGAGGATCTACGCAACGGAAATCGCCGACTTCAGGATTGACCTAGGCCACCAGGTCGGCATCGACCGGATCATCAATCCGCTGAAAGAGGATGTACTCTCTGTTTTGAAGAATGAAGAGCCGAATGGCGTTGATGGCGTTCTCGAAATGTCCGGCCACCCCTCTTCACTGCCGCTCGCAATCGACTGCGTCCGCCCAGGAGGAAGGATCAGCCTCCTTGGCCTGTTTAAGCAGAATAACCAGTCGTTCGATCTGAACAAGCTGATCTTTAAGGGAGTTCGCATGCAGGGCATCGTCGGCAGGCGGCTCTGGGAGACCTGGGATCAGATGCACTGGCTTCTTACCGAAAAGGGTCTTGACGTCACTCCGATCGTCACTCACGAAATGCACTTTTCGGAGATTGAAAAGGCGTTTGAAGTCTTGGAGCGCGGCGAAGCCGGCAAGATCGTTCTCAGTTTCTGAGTTCAAATACACCACTTCTCCGCAATTAATGAGGAGAAGAAGGCGCAGAAAAGCCCCTCGTATCAGATGATCCGAGGGGCTTCAATCGTTTAGATTTTGCCTGTGGCTCGAAGCTCGCCGTAGTGGCAGTTTTTGAACTTCTTGCCGCTGCCGCAGAGGCAGGTTTCGTTGCGTCCCAGCCGAGACCAGTCGACAGAATCAACATCGAAGTCCTCAGGTGCTGGGGCAGATTCAGCAAGCGAAGGTGCGACCATTCCGTCTTCGTTCAGCTCGGACTCATCAACTCGCTTCATCTGCGGCTGCGGCCGCTGCTGCTGGGGCTCGTCGACGCGAACTTCAGCAGTGAAGATCATCCCGACCGCCTGGTCACGAATCATCTTCTGCGTGTTCTGGAACAGGTCGAAGGTTTCTCGCTTGTAAGCAACAAGCGGATCGACCTGACCGTAGCCTCTCAGCCCGATGCCTTCGCGGATGTAGTCGATCATCTGAAGGTGATCCATCCACTGATCGTTTACAGATCGGAGCATCACCTGCCGCTCAAGCTGCGGCATGATCTCGGAGCCGAGCCGCTCAGCCTTCTCATCATAAGCAGCAAGAGCCTTGCCGGCACAGAATTTCTGCAGCTCCGGACCTGCTGGCACAGCTTCCATCTCGCTGACCGAGCAGTAGTCGATCAGCGGGAAGAGGGCGTTCAGTTCGGCATACAAGCCTTCATAGTCGTAGAGCGGCTCACCGGCATCGTCGAAGCTCCAATACTTGTCGACAATCTCCATTACGAAGCCCTCAACAGCTGCGCGGACCTCTTCGCCACAGTCTTTGCCCAGCAGGATCTCACGCCGCATGGCATAGATGGTCTCTCGCTGAGAGTTCAGAACATCGTCATATTCCAGAACGTGCTTTCGAGCTTCGAAGAAGTGGTTCTCGATTCTCTCCTGCGTCTTCTGGATCATGCCGGAAATGAACTTTGCTCGAACCTCTTCTTGGGTCGGCCAGGCCTTCAATACAGGATTCTCAAGCATCTTCGCGTTGAAGATCTTCCAAAGCTGGTCTTCAAGCGAGACATAGAACCGGCTCATGCCCGGATCACCTTGTCGGCCTGATCGTCCACGAAGCTGGTTGTCAATTCGACGCGACTCGTGCCTCTCGGTGCCGAGGATGTACATGCCGCCCAGAGCACGCACCTCTTCTGCCTTCTCCTGACGTTCCTGATCGCTGATCGGCAGTGGTGGGGCCGCTCGCTCCTGTCCGCCTCGGCGGAAGCTCATAAAGGTGTCGGCATAGTCTTTGGCAAGCCCGCCATCCTCAAGTTCAGCTTCTCGCTCCTTAGAGACCGTCTCGTCGATGACTCGACCGCCCAGCAGAATGTCAACGCCTCGACCTGCCATGTTGGTTGAGATCGTCACAGCGCCTTTTCGGCCTGCCTCTGAGATGATCAGCGCCTCTTTCTCGTGGTACTTGGCGTTGAGAACGTTGTGCGGGATGCCGTGCCGCAATGCTTCGTCGAAGTACGAGGTGTCGACATCTGTGAGCTCATGCTGCTCCAGGAACCAGTCTCTTGCTTCGTCGGAGAGTGGATCCGAAGGCAGACCGGCACTTGATGCCACCTGCTTCAGAAGCTCCATCTTCACGTCCTTCAGGTCCGGATCGGCGATCGCATCGACCTCTTTCTTGGCACAGCTTCAAAAATCATGTCTGAAAGCAGAAGCTTCTGCAGCATTTCTCCTGTGATTCTCGACGAGACCATCTCAGTCATGTCGATCGAGCGGGTGCCGACCAGCACCGGCTGCTGCTTGGTGTAGACCCTCAAAATCTCACGGGCGATGCCGCGGAACTTGGCGTCCATGCTTTTGTAGACAACGTCCTGTTGGTCATCTCGAACCAGCGGCATGTTTGTCGGAATGCCGACGACGTCGAGGCCGTAGATCTTGCGGAACTCATCCTCTTCTGTCTTGGCCGTTCCGGTCATGCCGGCCAGCTTGTTGTACATGCGGAACAGGTTCTGGAATGTAATGACCGCAACGGTCTGGCTCTCTCGCTGAACCGTCACTCCCTCTTTTGCCTCCAGCGCCTGGTGGAGTCCGTCTGAGTAGCGTCGACCGAACATCATTCGACCAGTGTTCTCGTCGACGATGACAACCTCTTCGCCCCGCACCACATAGTCTTTGTCCTTTTCGAACAGCGAGTGGGCTTTGACCGAAGCGTTCAGGTGGTGGAACAGCTTGGGATCATTGGCGATATTGTCGATCTCCATCATCTCTTCCACCAAGTCCATGCCCTCTTCGGTCAGGCTGGCA
>JALGXY010000285.1 GCA_029824495.1 Fimbriimonadia bacterium | reverse complement strand
TATGCTGGGCGGATTGACGCTCGGCCGCATGGATGGCGACCTGGAGCTATAGCGCCGCTTTGACCCAAGGCTCGATCGCCTCTGCGAAAATCTGATAGCCTTTGGCCGTCGGATGAAGGAAGTCTCCCATCACCGATCGAGAAATCTTGCCGTCCTCCTGCAGGAAGCGCTTGCCGAAATCAATGTAGTCGACGTCTTCTCTCCGCCCGAGACCTGGCAGAAGCCGGTTGACGGCCGCAGCTTTCAGGCGCAGCGTGTCGTACGGCTGCTCGCCCCGAGGGAGGAGGCCGACGACCAGAATCTTGGCTTTTGGCGCATCTGCCCGGATGTGATCGACACAGGCGACAATGCCATCCCTGATCTCGTTCGCCGTGTTCAGCATCAGGTTGTTTGTTCCGATCATCAGTACAACAGCTTTCGGGTTGACGCCTTTCAGTTCGCCCTGCTCTAATCGCCAAAGTACATTCTCTGTGCGATCCCAACCGAAGCCAAGATCAGCTGCGTTGCGGTCACCATAGAACTCCTGCCAGACCATGCCTCCTTGAGTTCGGCCTTGGGTGACCGGCGGTCCGCCGAAGTTGTGCATGATCGAATCGCCGATGAAGACGAGATCAGTCCGGTTTTCGTGGGTGAGCCGCGTTGCCTGCTCATGCCGCTCCATCCAGTTGTAGGGGTCACGGTTGTGAACGACAGGCACCAGTGCAGAGTTCTTGGGGCTGTACGTTGTTTTCGGCTTTTCTCCGAGCAGGGCGGCCAGCGTCGGCTCCATCGCCATCGCCCAGATTCGGTAGCCGTACGCCATCGGGTGGAGCTTGTCTGGCATCACGCTTCCAGGGATCTCACCTTTGTTGTCTAGAAACGCATCGCCGATATCGAGGAAGGTGGGATAGCTGCTGTCAGCCCACTCCTTCAGGAGCATATTCGTCTCTTTCACCTTTGCGCGATTGACCGAGGCCACCGCGTCCCGCGGGAAGATCGCCAGGAGCAGGATCTTCGTTGCCGGAGACTTCTGATGAACTGTGTCGCAGACCGCTTTCACACCCTCGAAAATCTGTTCAGGCGTGTTGACACCCATGTTGTTGGTGCCGATCATTACGACCGCAGCTTTGGGCTTCAGCCCCTCCATATTGCCGTTCTGGAGACGCCAGATTACATGTTGAGTTCGGTCGCCGCTGATGCCGAGATTGAGCGGTTTTCGATCGCCGAAATAGAGATTCCAGGTGTCTTTGCCCCTGTTGTTGAAGCTCTCCCCTGTATCGGGATCGCCTGCGAAAGCGTGGGTGATCGAATCGCCGATGAGGAGAAGTTCATGGCCGCCCTTGGCTGCCTCTGCATTCATCGCGAGGTGACGCTTTTGCCACCATTCGCCAGCCCGAGAGGCAGGAATGATCGCATCGTTGGGCGTTGAAATCGCAGCAGTGAGCAGCAGGGCAGACAGCATAGAGCCATCTTACAGCTTGACGCCGTCGAAATGGGAGGGAGATTGGTGGAGCTAAGGGGGCTCGAACCCCTGACCTCTTGCATGCCATGCAAGCGCTCTCCCAGCTGAGCTATAGCCCCACGCGAGAGGATTTAATGGTACCTGACTGAGATTTTGATCCGATGGGGCTCCTCGGGGTCAGGTCTGGTTCGTGGCCAAGATAAACTGACTGCATGATCACCGCCCGGCATCGCGTTCCTGGACTCGAGCTGACCGACCACCGATTCGAACTGCCGCTCGACTACTCAGACCCGAACGGCCGCAAGACAGAAGTCTTCGCCCGTGAAGCTGTCGATGTCACCAAGACAGACGCCGATCTGCCGTGGCTCATCTTCCTTCAGGGCGGGCCGGGAGGTTTGAGCCCGAGGCCGGAAGGGAAACTGCTGCTGGATCAACGCGGCGTGGGCCTCTCTTCGCCGATCTCGTTTCACTCTCTGGCGGGCATGAGCCCTGAAGACCAGGCCGAGCACCTCTGTCATTTTCGATCCGACAACATTGTCCGGGACTGCGAGGCGATCCGGCAGGAGCTGGCTGGCGGCAGGCGCTGGACCACCCTCGGGCAGAGCTACGGCGGGTTCTGCACACTTCGGTATCTGAGTGAATCTCCGGATGGGCTCGAAGCGAGCCTGATCACGGGTGGAGTGCCGAGCATCGACAGGCATATCGACGACGTCTACCGGGCCACATTCAAGACCCTGGTCAAGAAGAATCAGCAGTTCTACGAGCGCTATCCGGGCGATCGAGATCTGGCCAAAAGGATCGCGGATCACCTGGCAGCCAACGACGTCAGGCTGCCGGACGGAGACCGGTTCACGGTCAACAGATTCCGCCAGCTCGGTATGGGTTTCGGCATGAAGAACGGCTGGGACAAGCTCCACTATCTGATGGAGAAGGCATTTGTCGGCGGCAAGATATCGCATGCATTCTTGACGGAAGCCCATGCGATGTTCAACTTCGATGGCGGCCCGATCTTTGCGATCCTCCATGAAGCGATCTACTGCCAGGGTCACGCATCGAACTGGTCAGCCGACAGGGTGCGGGAGGAGTTTGCAGAATTCAGCGATGATGCCGACGAGTTCAACTTCATGGGCGAGATGATCGGGCGGTGGATGTTCGATGAGTTCTCGACCCTGAAGCCATTGAAAGCGTCCGCAGACATTTTGGCTTCGAAGTCAGATTGGCCCGAGCTCTATTCCCGAGAGGGGCTGAAGAAGAACAAAGTTAAGACAGCCTGCGCTGTCTATACCAACGACATGTATGTGCCGCGTGATTGGTCGATGGAGACGGTTGAGGCGGTGCCGCATATGCTGGCTTGGGAGACGAGCGAATACGAGCATTGCGGTCTTCGCACAGGCTCAGATCATGTGTTTGGACGGCTTCTGGACATGGTTGACGGAACGGTGTGAGGCGGATCAGGCACTTTTTGGTCAGGATTCCCGTCTTGAATTGTGGAGTCCGTTATGGAATCAAAAAGCAAAGTTGCTGCCGGCCTTTTGGGGATTTTCTTGGGTGGACTGGGTGTCCACCGCTTCTACCTAGGTGATGTGGGGGGAGGCTTCATTCGACTGATTCTGAGTGCCGTCACTCTCGGTTTCCTTTCTGTCATTGGCTTGATCGAAGGAATCATTTACCTGACCAAATCAGATGAAGCCTTTGAGACTGAATACGTCCAAGGCGGCAAGAAGTGGTTCTGATTTTGAACTGATCAGATCAGTTGTTCTATTCGAAGAGGACCAGCTTGAGCAGTGCTCAGGCTGGTCTTTTTCGCTTTCATTGAACGTTCCCTAGTCCCAGCGACACTCAATTGTCAGATTTCCCCGTAGCGGCCTGCTCACCAGGGCGTCTCCGGGTTGGAGAGATGATGATTGGACTGATCGCCTCGTTGACTGCTGTGTCAGGACTGTGGGTGAATGTTCCCCAGAAAGACGCAGCCCCGGGTCAGATGTGTATCGTTACCGAGCGGGGGCCGGGCCCGCTTATGCCGCTGAAAGGCACCAAGGTGGAGGCCCAGGTATCGGGGCTTGTGGCAGAAGTTACGCTTCGCCAAGAATTCCGCAACCTATCGACCAGCCCGATTGAGGCGGTCTACACGTTTCCTCTGCCCGAAGGCGCTGCCGTCAACCGGATGAGATTCCAGATCGGCGACCGAGTCATTGAGGGGCAGATCAAAGAGCGAAGCGAGGCTGAGCACATCTACCCGCAGGCGAAAGCTGCGGGTCAGGCTGCAGCTCTTTTGAACCAGGAGCGCGCCAATATCTTCACTCAGTCGATCGCGAATATTCTGCCCAAGCAGGATGTCTTCGTCGAGATTTCGTACATCGAGACGATCGCCTGGAAAGACGGCGAGTACGAGTTTAGTTTTCCCATGGTTGTCGGGCCGAGGTTCCTCCCTGCGGCCACGCATGACCCGGATAAAGTCTCCCCACCCATCGTGCCAGAAGGCACACGCTCTGGGGCGAATATCGACCTGAGCGTTGCGATCAAAACTGGTTCGGGCATCCGGTCGATGAAGAGCGTTCTGCATGCTGTAGAAACGATCAACAACAGCGGAAACACGACCGTAAAGCTCTCTCGCAAAGATGAGATTCCGAATCGGGATTTCATTCTTCGCTGGACGACCGAGGGAGATGAGGTGCAGACCTCAGCCTACTTCGACCCTGAGGGTGGAGGCACCGGCAGTTTCAGCCTGATTCTCGCTCCTCCCAAGGCTGCTCCCGTCGAGATTGTTCGCGATCGCGAAGTGATCTTTGTGGTCGACCAGAGTGGAAGTCAAAGCGGCTTCCCGATCGAGAAGTCGAAGGAGCTGACAGAGAAGCTGATCCGCTCG
>JALGXY010000284.1 GCA_029824495.1 Fimbriimonadia bacterium | reverse complement strand
CTCCGCCCGAAGCATTGAAATAGCGCAGTCTTACAGCCCGCAAGCCATGAGCCGCATCGCAGGATTCGATCAGACGCTCTGCCGCCAGCTTGGCGTCGCCATACGGGCTGGTCGGAGCCTTTGGGTGTGACTCAGGGATTGGAGTCACTTCAGGTTCGCCATAGACGGCTGCAGTTGAGCTGAAAACCAATTGATCAACGCCTGCTCTCTGCATCGCTTTAAGCAGGCTGAGTGTGCCGAACAGATTGTTCTCCCAAAAGGAGGTGGGGTGTTTGACACTTTCGCCGACCTCGATGTAGGCCGCAAAGTGGACAACAGATGTTATTGGGTGGGAGCTGAAGACCTGGTCCAGGAACTGGGGGTCACGGATGTCGCCGACGGCAAGGTCTGTGCCCGGCAGAGCCTCCTTCCAGCCGCGTTCGAGGCTGTCTACAGCCAAATGGGGGATGTCGCGCTCCCTCAGTTTAAGGCACATATGAGAGCCGATGTAGCCGGCTCCACCTGTCACTAGAATCATCTTATTCTCCGGCTTCTGGTCCGCCCCAAACGATCTGGTCCTTAAACTCGCCCTGATTGACCGATCCTCCGATCAGCGAGCCAGAGATGTCGCCGGTCGTGTTCACGTTTGCTCCAGGAAGAACCACCGAGTTGAAGATCGATCGGCAGTTCACCTCAGCACCGTCGCCGATCACAACATGTCCAGCGGATTCGCCCTTGAGTACCGCACCTGCGCCAAGCAGAAGCCTGTCGCCTACAAGCCGCCGGCTTGTTTCGAGGAACGAGGGGAGTGTCCCGGTATCAAACCACTCGCCTTCGAAGCGGCCGGGAAGCACTTCCAGACCTTCATCCACCATGAGCTGAACAGCATCGGTGATCTCCAGCTCGCCTCTAAAGCTGGGCTTGACTCGAGGGATCGCCTGCCAGATTTCTGCGCCGAACACATAGAACCCTGCCAGAGCCCAGTTCGACTCGGGGTTTTCGGGCTTCTCAACCAGCCGCACGATCTTGTCGTCGAAGATGTTCGCTACACCAAATCGGCGTGGGTCTTCGACCTCGCGAACCAAAAGCATCGCCGCCGCATCGGAGTCGTTGAATTGGTCGACGAACGGTTTTAGGGAGTCGGTGTAGATCGCGTCGCCGAGATAGAGCGCGAACGGATCGCCTTGAGCAAAGTTGGACGCACATCCAACCGCGTGCGCGAGGCCAAGCGGTTCGGACTGAACCGCATAAGAGAGGTTGACCCCGAATCGGCTTCCGTCTCCCAAGGCAGATCGCATTTCCGCTTCGTTTTCGCCAACGACGATACAGATCTTATCGAGGCCGCATTCCTTGAGCTGGTCAAAGGCGTACTCCATCGTCAGGCGGTTCGCCAGCGGGAGGATCGGTTTGGCAATAGCCTTGGTGACAGGAAAGAGCCGGCTGCCTTTGCCCGCGGCGAGAATTACGGCTTTGTTCATAAAGATGCGAGGCCTTGTTCAGAGATAGTAGCCCGCAGAATAGTGCTGTTTTTGAATTTGGGCCGACTGAACTGCTGGAATGAGCAGGTTTTGAAGCAGATTCTTGGCCGCAATTGGACCTGGCACAACTCCTTATCGTGCGAAACTAGGCGGCATGAAGGTACTTGTCGCTGACAAGCTAGAGGCGGTCGCACTCGCCGGTATTGAAGCGCTCGGATGTGAGCTGAAATCCGACCCCGATCTTAAGGATGATGCCCTTGTCCAGGCGGTCTCCGAATATCAGCCAGATATTCTTGTCGTTCGCTCTACCAAGGCTCCTCGACCGGTGGTCGAAGCAGCCCCGATGACCGCGATTATTCGCGCAGGCGCTGGCGTCAACAACATCGATGTCGAAGCAGCCAGCGAAAAAGGCGTTCTCGTCGCCAACTGCCCCGGCAAGAACAGCATCGCCGTTGCCGAGCTCGCCTTCGCTCATGTCCTCGCTATGGACCGGCACTATGCCGCCTGCGACGCAGACACCCGCCAGGGCAAGTGGAACAAGAAGGGGTACGCAAAAGCACGCGGACTCTACGGCCGCACTCTCGGCATCATCGGCCTCGGCGCAATCGGCCAGGAGATGATTCCACGAGCCAAAGCCTTCGGAATGAACGTGATCGCCTTCAGCCGCTGGCTCACTCCCGAAGTTGCAGCTGCCATCGGCATCGCCCGAGCAGAATCGCTCAGCGATCTCGCGGCACAGTCTGACTTTGTCAGCCTTCATACAGCACTCTCGCCGCAGACCAAGGGCACTGTCGACGCTGAGTTCTTCGAGAACATGAAGGAGGGCGCCGTCTTTATCAACACCAGCCGAGCAGAAGTGGTTGACGAAGCGGCCTTGATCGCAGCTGTCAAATCCGGCAAGATCCGCGCAGGCCTCGACGTTATGGAAGGCGAGCCGGCAGCCAATGCCAAAGAGTACGACGGGCCGCTGAAGGATGTCGCAGGCGTCTGCT
>JALGXY010000283.1 GCA_029824495.1 Fimbriimonadia bacterium | reverse complement strand
GTAGACGACTTGGGCACTGCCGTCGCTGAGCGGGTCTCCTAGGTCGAAGTCACCTGGAAGACTGTGGTGCCGATTTTGATCGTGTCGCCGGGCCTGACTTCAGCATTCTGAACCTTGACTCCGTTCACAAACGTGCCGTTTGTGCTGCCGAGATCTGAGACTGTCAGACCAGCCGGGGTGGGCGTGACCGATGCGTGCCTCCTGGACACATTGGGGTCCTCCCCGATGGTGATTCCGTGGACTTCTCGACCGATCTCTGTCGGGCCGGTGATCAGGAAAGAGTGACCGATACATGGCCCGGCTGTGGCCTTCAAAGCAATACCGCCGGTTGAAGGCGACTGCATCGCCTGGGTTGGCATACTGGGGGTGAGGGGATCCTGCTGCACCGTTTGGTTGACTGGCGTGATCGGTTGAGCCTGGGGGCGTCCTTCCGCTGCCTGCCTCTGTGCCGAGCCTTTCATCAAGAATTGAATCTGCAGCTGACCCAGCTGGATCATGTCGTTTTGACGCAGGATCGCTGGCTGCGTAACTTGATATCCGTTTAGGCCGACGCCCAATGCGCTGCCCGGGTCGCTGAGAACGTACTCGTGCCCCTGCTTCGTGATTACGGCGGCGAGAGCCGGGATCTGAGGGTCGCCAAAGAGCGGCACGTGCGCTCGCTCGTCTCGACCGATAAGTGTCTGGGCTGCGTCGATCGGCCACTCGCGGCCTTCGTTTCTGCCGAGAACCAGCCGAAGCCAGGCCTGTCGGCTGGCGCGTTCAAAGATGGCTGTCATCAGGCCGATAAAGAGGCCGATGAAGAGCGCGAGCATCGCTCGCGACGGACCGCCGACTTCTGAGGCTCCGCCGCCTTGCGAAACGAGCATGACCGGGCCAAGCACAGCTCCGACGACATCGAACAGCGCTCCGGCGAGGGCTCCGCCGCAGAGGCCCCCAACCATTCCAGACACAACACCACGGCGGCTCATGAGAGTTGCGCCGATGGCTGCCCCGAGGAAAAGCCCGAGTGGCGCGATCGCCAGGGTGCGGGCCGCAACCTGTGAGACGCTCATCCCGACAAGATTGAAGATGTTCGGGTCGAAGAACTTCTGGACAAGTGCTCCCCCGACTGCGCTGCCAAGCATTCCGCCAACCATGCCGAGCACCAGCCCAAGAACGCCGGAGACGACCGGTGCAAGGCGACCGCCTTTCTGCAGGCCATGAAAGATTCCAGCCGTCACGCCGACGAAGCCGGAAACCAGCAGAATGTAGATCATCTCAGCCCGCTGCCAGTCGGGATGCGGGACGGTTTTTGGGAAGAAGCCCTCAGTGAAGACCCACGCGAGCACACCTGCGAGCCCGCAGAGAACGGCTTTTCCGAAGATTCTTCCCATAGCGTTCTAAACCTCGTATCGGCACTGGATCGATCCAAATTGGATTGAATCGCCTGGCCTCAGGACATGCTCATCTTCGAGCCTGCTTCCATTCACATATGTTCCATTCGTGCTGCCGGTGTCGCGAATAACATAGTCGTCATCACGCTTGGCGATTTCAGCGTGTGTTCGTGAGATGCTCAACTCGCCTGCAAAGCTGATGCTGACCGACTCGTCTCTGCCGACGATCATCTTGTCTTCAACCAAAAGGTGGACATCACCATTTGGAAGAACGAACCTGGGGTTGGGGGCTGCAGCCGGTGCTGCCGCGGCTGCAGGAGCAACTTCCGCATCCGCCAGGACGATCTTCTCGAGCGGCTTGTCAGCCTGCGGGGCGGCAGCTGGTGCAGCCGGCTCTGACTGCTGATCTGGATCGAGGCCGAGCTTCTCAAGGGCCTCCTTGGCCTGGGCTGGGCTCGACTGCACGAATCGGTAGATCCCGTAGCCGATTCCTCCGATCAGGCCGAGGCCAAGAAGCATGCCAATGATCTTGCCTGCAAGGTTGCCGTCTTCCTCCGCTTCGATCGGCACGCCAGAGATGGGGGGGTTCTCTGGATCCGGTTGTGCGACACCAACCGTGGGGATGTCGACTTCAAGAAGGTAGGGAGTTGGATTATCCGGGCTGGGAGTTCCCAGGCTCTGCGGCTCAGTGAGGATCTTGATTCCGCCGGATTCGAAGGCGTAGTGCGCCTCGATGGGGCCGCGCGGAACCGCATGAAAAGTCGCATCGGATGCTGGCCTTCGCCGCTCTCCTCCTTCGAACTTTAGGACGACATCACCCTCGGTGACTGACTCACCATCCGAGATGACAGCAATTCTCACTTGTGCGAGAGTCTTCCAGTCCCCCAGAGTCGGCCATCCACCAGCAGGCAGGCTGTCGAGCGCTGCTGTGGCTGCGAGGCCCGACGCCTCTGACGTGACAGTGATCTCCAGACCCTCGCTGTCTTCGAGAAGCGGGACCAGCAGTTCGCCGGAGACTCCCTTCGCTTCGAATCCATCTCGTGTGTCTGGATCACCAGCAGGATGGATCCAGACCTC
>JALGXY010000282.1 GCA_029824495.1 Fimbriimonadia bacterium | reverse complement strand
AGAACCGTGGGATGGAACTGCATGAACTCCATCATTGAAATCTCAACACCAGCGCGCTTGGCCAGCCCGATTCCATCCCCCGTGGCAACTCTCGGATTTGTGGTTCGCTGGTAGACCATCCCACAGCCTCCGGTTGCGACAAGGGTCGCTCTGCCGAGCATCTGTTTTTGGCCGATGTCGGGCACCTGAACCTCGACCCCAACGCACCGATCGTCCAATTTTAGGATCTGGGTCACGTAGGAGTTCTCAATCACTGTGATCCGCGGGTGCTTTCTGACCGCGGCGGTGACCGCACGCTCGATCTCCCATCCGGTCTTGTCAGCGTGATGGACAATCCTGCTTCTACTGTGGCCGCCTTCGCGTCCGAGCGTGAGCACCTGTGAAGGGTCGACATTGAATACGGCCCCGACCGACTGAAGCCAGTTGATCGCTGCAGGCGCTCCTTGAACAAGCTGCCGCACAGCATCTGGCAAGCAGAGGCCAGCCCCAGCGATCAGCGTGTCCTTTTCGTGGAGCTCCCAGGAGTCCGACTCGCCGACAGCCGCGGCGATGCCGCCTTGAGCAAAGCTGGTGTTGGTGTCGCTGACTTCGGCTTTAGTGAGGACACAGACGTCGCCATGATCCGCTGCCTTCAGCGCAAAAGTCAGCCCAGCAAGACCACTGCCGACGACCACATAATCCCAACTTGTCCTCATGAATTGTAAGCATAGGCCGATCTGGGCTCAGCCAGTTGGGACGGGTACAATTCGGCTCCTCTCGGGCGGTTGGCACAGGGGTAGCGCGCTTCCTTCACACGGAAGAGGTCACTGGTTCAAATCCAGTACCGCCCACCACTTTTTCTTTCAGAATTCGAGCCCTGCGCTCGCCTTCATCATGTCGATTGCACGCATGTTCCCCAGCGTGTCTTCGATCGACATCTGATCAGAATCCAGCAGTCCTCCAGCGAGGCTGTCGCCCACCACATCCGCTTCGTAGGCGTAGAGCTCTTCGCCCGTGCAGCCCAAAGAGAATTCTTCAGGATCCTCGCCGTTGCGGATCAATGTGAGCTTGTCTCCTGGCCGTCCAAACCACGGATTCTCAACCAAGATCATCCCTTTTTCGCCGTAGATGCGGGCATCGTTCTTCATGGCCAGGTGAAAGGCGGTCGTAAACAGGCCCATGCGGTCATCTGGGAAGGCGAGTCGGCCGATGCCATAGCCATCGTAGCCATTTGTTCGATGAATGTCGTAAGTGCCGGATTCTGGCTCATCACCAAGAACCAGCCGAATCAGCGACAGGCAGTAGCAGCCGACATCCATCAAGGCGCCGCCGCCAAGTTCTGCCTCGAGTCGGAAGTTCTTGAAATCTTTCGGCACGTTGAAGCCGAACGAGACATTCGCCATGAGTGGCCTGCCGATTGCGCCATCAGCCAACAGCTCGCGGAGCTTGTTGATCTGTGGAGAGCACCGATACATGAACGCCTCCATAAAGAAGACGCCTTGCTCGCGGACGACTGCGAGAGCCTGCTCAGCGCTTTCGTGGTCCAGCGTAAAAGGCTTCTCGCAGAGAATCGCCTTTCCGGCCTGAGCAGCCTTGATGGTCCACTCAGCATGAATGTGGTGGGGAAGGGCGATGTAGACCGCGTCGACCTGATCGCTCGCCAGGACCTCGTCATAGGAGCCAAACGGCTTGCCGTCCCATTTATCTGCAAACTTTTGGGCTTTCTCAAGCGATCGGGAGCCTGAGGCGACAAGCTCGCCTGTTCGGCTGGCATTCAGCCCGGAGGCGAATGCGCCGGCTATGCTTCCGAGCCCGAGAATGCCCCATCGGGTCATGCCGATTCTGTCGAGGGATAGCCCTCTTCGGTGAGCTGGCCACAGATCGCATTAACATCTGCAGATTCGACTTCGAGCACGGCTTTTCCGGTCTCAAGGTCGACGGTGGCTGAAGCGACTCCATTGGTCTCTTCAATGATCTCTTTCACGTGCCGAACGCAGTTCTGGCAGCTCATTCCATCAACTTTCAGGGTGACAGTCATCTCTATTTCATCAATCGGGAGAGGGTGTTGCGCAGCTCTTCGATCTTCTCGTCCTGGCTCATCTTTGAATCCGAAGAGTCTCCGATGATGCAGGTCTTGACATGCGAGGCTGCGATCTCTGCTCCCAACTGGTCCAGCGCTGATCTTACCGCTCCCAATTGAGTGAGCACGTCGATGCAGTAGGCATCTTCGTCCACCATGCGGCGCAGCCCTCGAATCTGGCCCTCCGCTCGTGCGAGGCGCTGGTCGAGTTTCTTCTTGATGTCGTTGTCCATGAGTTGATTGGGTTGGCCAGTCTGAGCAGTTCCCGCCATCTTGAACCCTGCCCGGATTATAATGCGTACATAGGTCAGAGAGCTATGGCATCACCTGCACTTAGCTTCCGCTCGGTATTCGTGTCGGATATACACCTCGGTTCGGCTGGCAGTCGTGCGGAGGAG
>JALGXY010000281.1 GCA_029824495.1 Fimbriimonadia bacterium | reverse complement strand
AGTCCCTGGCCCTCATCGTAGCCAGCGGCTTTCACGAAGGACGGTCGTCTCGACTTCAGTGGATTGCCGGCGACGGTGAAGTTTGAAATTGCGAGGATTCCGGGATTTTGAGCCTCTGGCAAATCTTTGAGGGCAAGGTTCATTTTCCCGTCTGCGTCGTTAAAGATCCGCATGCCCACGACCTTATCCGCCGCCTTTTTGACCGCTTCAACAGAATCCTCTTTCTCTGCTGCGGCCAAGACGAGGAGCCCCGCCTCAATACGGCCTACAATCTCGCCGTCGACTTCGACCGAGGCGCTTGAGACACGCTGGATTACGACCTTCATTATCTCGACCTGCCGAAAACCCGGACGATGCTCAAAACATCTGAAAGCTGGGCGATCTTACGGTTGACGTGTCGCAGATGACTGATGTCTCGAACACGAATACTGAAGTCGATTTCAGCAGTATTGGTTCGGAGAGTCTTCACGCGAGCATTGACCACAGGCGCCTTCGTTTCGGCAAGAATTGTTGTGATGTCATTCAGCAGCCCATCGCGATCAACGCTGACAATTCTGAGTGTCACTGGGAAAGCGGAGTCTGTTGTGTTCTGCCAAACGACAGGAGATCGCCGCTCTGGCTCCTGCTCAATCAGACGAAGGAAGTTCGGGCAGACCCTGCGATGGATTACGATGCCCCGGCCTCTGCTGACAAAACCGGCTGTATCATCTCCCGGCACCGGCTGACAGCACTTAGCCCTCCGATACATCACGTTGTCAAGATCGCCTGAGAGCAGTGTCGGTTCGACGTCCTTGTCAGGCTCAACCTTGAGCGAATCGGCGGCGATCGTCTTCGGCTGGACAAGCTGTTTCAGCTTTTGGACCACGCTCGTGACACTGGTCAGCCCTTCACCCACCCTGGCGTAAACGTCCTCGGGGTTCAACGCCTGGCGCATCTTCTGAGCAATCTCGTTGATTCATTCATTGCTCAGATACTCTTTGACATCGAGGCCCTGCGACTTCAGCTCTTTTTCGATCGCCTCTCGGCCTCGCCTGGAGCTTTCAGCTTTATCACGCTTCCGCAGGAAGGATTTGATGCGAGATCGAGCATGGGCAGATTTGACAAACTTGAGCCAGTCCAGACTCGGCTGAGCTGAAGCCCTCGTGATCAGTTCGACGACGTCCCCGTTTTCGAGCTTCTTGTCGATCGGCACCATCTGGCCGTTCACCTTGGCTCCGATTGTCCTAAGACCGACATCTGTATGGACTCGAAAAGCGAAGTCGATCGGCGTAGCGCCCTTGGGCAGGTCAAAGACGTCACCTTTTGGAGTAAAGGCAAAGACCTGTTCGCTGAAGAGATCGGTGGAGATCGTCCTTAAGAAGTCGCTGGATGACTGTGAATCGCTCGACCAGTCAAAGAGCTGCTTTCTGAGGCTCGACATCTGCTCGGGCGCTTCTTTAAGGCTCTCTCCTTCCTTGTAGCTCCAGTGTGCAGCAACGCCATATTCGGCGATCTCATGCATCTGATGAGTTCGGATCTGGATCTCCATCGGCGCGCCATGCTCACCGACAACCTTAGTGTGCAGCGACTGATACCCGTTCGACTTCGGCAAGGCGATGTAGTCGTAGAACAGGCCAGGCATCGGTATCCACAGCTCGTGAACAATTCCGAGAACCATGTAGCAGTCGGCCGCACTGTTGACCAGAACGCGCATGGCCGTCAAGTCGTAGATCTCGTCGAACGGGACACCGCCCTTGACCAGTTTATTGAAGATCGAATAGAGGTGCTTCGATCGACCACTGATCTCAGCGTCGCAGAGATTCCGATCCTTCAGTCTGGTCTGAAGCTGATCAATCGCATTGGTCAGTTCTGCATCCCGCTGAGTCCGGGTTTTGGCGACCATATCGGAAATCCGCTGAAACTCATCTGGGTGAAGAGTCTTAAAACAGAGGTCTTCAAGCTGCCACTTCACCTGCCAGATTCCAAGTCGAGCTGACAGCGGCGCATAGACTTCCAGCGTCTCGTTGGCGATCCTGGTCCGGGCTTCTGGCTTCAGGCTCTCCAGGGTTCGCATATTGTGAAGACGATCGGCCAGCTTGATCACCATGACGCGAACGTCGTTGGCCATTGCAAGAAGCATCTTGCGCAGGGTCTCGGCGGCTCTTCTGGTTTCTGCAAGCTGCCGTTCCCTGTCGCTCGCCTCGTGCGGGAGATTCAGACGAAGCTTGGTGACACCTTCGACCATGACAGCCACGGTCTTTCCAAACTGGCTCTCAATATCTGCCGAGGTCAGCGGAGTATCTTCGAGCACGTCATGCAGCAAAGCAGCTGCGATCGTGTCGTCATCCATATGAAGCTCAGCCACGATCTGTGCAACTTCGATCGGATGGTTGACGTACAGCTCGCCCGATTTGCGGATCTGGAAGCCGTGGGCAGAAGCGGCCACCTCACCCGCCAGCCTGATCAGCTTTAGGTCGGCATCGCTGC
>JALGXY010000280.1 GCA_029824495.1 Fimbriimonadia bacterium | reverse complement strand
GTTGATGGTGAAGAGATCAAGCCGCTGACCCGGCGAGTCTGGCTCATGAACAAACCCAAGGGTGTCATCACCTCGATGAGTGACCCTTATGGCAGAAAAACGGTTGCCGATCTGATGGCCGCCGACCTGCGCGGCGCAAAACCGGTCGGACGTCTCGATCAGGATACAGAAGGACTGCTGCTGCTCACGACCGATGGCGATCTGGCAATGAGGCTGACACACGCCAAATACGGCGTTGAGAAGGAGTACGAAGCGGTCGTCGTTGGCTCGCCTGGGCAGGAGAGCATCGAGCGGCTGCTGAAGGGTGTCTTTGTCGAAGAGAGACGGGTGCGGGCTGAAGCTGTTAAGGTCAAGTCTCGATCTGACAGAAGACGAGAGTCGGTCTTGATGATGATCCTGCACGAGGGACGAAAACGACAGGTCCGGCTGATGTGCGAAGCAATCGGCCACCCAGTCAAATCTCTGAAGCGAATTCGGATCGGCCACCTCACTCTTAAGGGGATGCAGCAGGGCGAGTGTCGGCTGCTCCCCCAGAAAGATGTCGAGAGGCTTCGTGCCTTGGTCGACCTCAGCTAGGCCGGTATCCTACCGCTCATGTCAGGGCGACTTGCCAATGCCTCATCACCCTATCTGCGCCAGCACGCCGACAATCCTGTCGACTGGCATCCTTGGGGCGAAGAGGCCCTGCAGGCAGCAAGAGACCAGGACAAACCGATTTTTCTGAGCGTCGGCTACAGCTCATGTCACTGGTGCCATGTGATGGCGCACGAATCATTTGAAGACGATGCGGTGGCGGCAGCTCTAAATGAGCACTTCATCTCGATCAAGCTTGACCGTGAAGAGCGCCCCGATATCGACGAGGTCTACATGACGGCGACCCAGATCGCACTTGGCCATGGAGGCTGGCCGATGTCTGTCTTTTTGACCCCAGACTTGAAGCCATTTTTTGCCGGCACCTACTTCCCCCGCGAATCACAAGGGGAGCATCCAGGCTTTCTGACGATCGTCAACAGCCTCGGCACCTCTTGGACTGAAAAACGGTCTGAGATTGAAGAGACTGCTGAGCAGTTTCGAGAGGCGCTTGCCAAGGCTCTCAACCGGCCCGGTCCGGTCTCCCAGCTCGGCGCATCTGTCGACCTGATCGACGGAGCCGTGCAGGCGATGCACGAGGCTTTCGATTATGAACACGGCGGCTTCCACGGCGCCCCAAAGTTCCCGCCTCACGCAGCTCTTCGATGGCTGCTCGATTTCGGCCAGAAGCGGCGATCACTGCCGACCGACCCTGGATCTGACGACTTCCCTAACCAGGCGACCTGGATGGCAACTCGGACGCTTGAGCAGATGGCGCTGGGTGGAATCCACGACCATGTCGGCGGCGGATTCCACCGCTACACTGTCGATGAGATCTGGCGGCTGCCCCACTTCGAGAAGATGCTCTACGACAACGCGCTGCTTCTCGGCGCCTACAGCCGCGCGGCAGCGATGACAGAAGGCGACCAGAAGCAGCTGTTTGAGACCGCTGCGAACGGAATAGTGAACTGGGCCAAGGAGACGATGCTCACCAAAGAAGGCCTGTTCCAGTCGGCTCTAGATGCGGACACCGAAGGCGTCGAAGGGGCGACCTACCTCTGGTCTCAAGCGGAGATTGAGGAGATACTCGGCGACACAGCCCCGGAGTTTATCGAAGCGTTTCAATGTGAACCCGGCGGCAATGTACTCGATGAGGCCACCCACCAGCCGCTCGGCCTCAACGTGCTGCACCAATCTCAGTTCGGCTCCTGGAAAACCGAGCTCGACAAGCTGAAGGCCGTGCGCGATCAGCGAGTGCAGCCAGGTCTTGATGACAAGGCGATCTGCGCCTGGAACGGTCTGATGATTGAGGGCCTTGCCGTCGCTGGTGAAGTTGAGTTGGCGGCAGCATGCGCCGAAGCCTGGCTAGGACATCACGGCGAAGACGGCCTTCCCCACCAGATCGCTCAAGGCAAAGCCTCTGGCCCGGCATTCCTGGATGACTACGCATTCCTGATCGAAGGGCTCTGCGCGCTGCATCAGGCCGCAAACGAGCAGCGTTGGCAGGACCACGCCAATCAGCTTGCCGATGAGATGCTGCGCCGATTTAAAGATGAGAGTTCAGGTGCGTTCTGGTACTCGGCGAATGATGCCGAGGAGGTGATCTCGCGGACCAGACCGGTTCTCGATCAGGCTCTGCCCAGCGCTTCCGGTTCCGCGGCACGTGCTCTTCTTCTTTGCGGCCGACTCGAAGAGGCAGGAACAGCGCTGTCGGCCTTGATTGGATGGGCAGAAAACGCGCCTCATTCAGCTCAGACCCACCTCGATGTTCTGACTCTGATGCTGACCCATCTGGGCGTTGAGAAGATCGAGTTTGATCATGTCGATGCGTTCGATGAAGAACAGGTGCGGGTGATCGTCACACCGAAGCAGCTGACCGCTGACAAGGACGGTTGGG
>JALGXY010000279.1 GCA_029824495.1 Fimbriimonadia bacterium | reverse complement strand
CTCTGCATTCCGCCTAACGCGCTGGCTGAGATCGATTTTGCCGAGAGCATCCCGCCAGATACGGAGCTTGCTTGGCACTCTGTCGGCTGCACCAGAACGATGAAGGTCGTGCTCGGTTTCAGCGAGCCGTTCTGGGAGAAGCAGGGCTGGGATGGATCGGCTCTGAGCGATCTCGCCTGCCAGCAGATCTGGTCCGCCGGGCGAGGCGGGGCGGCCGTCTTGGCCAGCTTGATTTGTGGCGACGAAGCCGAACGATTAGCCGCCGAAGGCGACCCTGTAGAAGCTGTCTATGCCGCTGTCTGCAAGATCGCCCCCGAGGCATCAAAGTACTATCGTGGCGGCCAGGTTCACAGCTGGCTGGCCGATCCGTTCTCGCGAGGCGGATCTTCGTTCCTTCCTCCGGGCGGGCTGGCAGGAACAGGCAAGAATCTTGGCAAGATGATGGGCCGGATTCATTTTGCTGGCGAGGCTTTTTCACCACGAATAGGCTCGATCGAAGGCGCATTGGAGAGCGCTGCCCGAGCTGCCAAGGAGATCAACGATGCTGCTCAGACTAAAGAACCTAGCGGGGACTGATTCGGGCGAGCTCTTTGTTCGCAATGGCCGGTTTGCCGAACCTGGGGCTGCAGATCGCGAGGTTGATATTGGCGGCCGCTGGGCTTTGCCCGGTCTGATCGACTCCCACTGCCATATTCTTCCGACCGGCCTCGATCTGCTCAAACTGAATCTCAGCGGATGTGCGGGGCGCACCGACGTGCTCGATGCCGTGCGAGATCGACATCGGTCACAGCCTGAAGGATGGCTGCATGCCACCCACTACGACCAGAACAAGTTCGAGGGACGCGAGCATCTGACACGGGATGATCTCGACGCGATTTCGGCCGACCGGCCGATCCTGCTGCGGCACTCAAACGGCCACGCTTCTGTTGCCAACTCGGCGGCGCTTCGGGCTGCAGGCATTGACGACTCAACCGAGAACCCCAAGGGAGGCGAGTTTGTCAAAGATGGAGCCGGTCATTTGACCGGTGTCCTGCTGGAGACTGCGCACGAAAAGGTGACCTCTTCTGCGCCTGATCCGAACCTGGAGGAGATGGTCGAAGCGATACTGCGGGCAGGGGAGCTGATGCACAGTATGGGGATCACGTGCGCCTCTGACATGATGACGGGTCGATGGGATCTTGAACGAGAGATTGAGGCGTATCGATTGGCAGCTGAGCGTGGCTGTCAGGTCCGCACTAGGCTCTATCTTCAGTGGCGGCCAGCGATCGGGCCTCGCGGTGCTGGTCGAGAGCGATTGACCGAGCTGGCTGGCTCTCTGCCACAGGAGCGATGCCGAATTGTTGGCCTCAAGATTTTTGCTGACGGGGCGATCGGCTCAGCGACGGCCGCGATTCACGGACGCTTCTTGTCGACAGGTGGCCAGGGCACGCTGATCTACTCGCCCGAACGATTGAAGAGCATGGTGCAGCAGGCGCATGACCTCGGCTGGCCTGTTGCTATTCACAGCATCGGCGACCGCTCGACCGATCTGGTGATGGACGCAATCGAGGAGACGGATGACCCTTCGCGGCACCGCATTGAGCATGTGATGATCCTGAGCGACGCTCAGATTGAGCGGATCGCTCGGCTCGGGTGCCCTGTGACTCTCCAGCCAGAATTCCTCCAGTTTTTCGGACACGCCTATCTGGCACAGCTCGGCCCTGAGATCACCAGCTTGCTGAACCGTGGAGCAAGTCTTCTTGCCGCGGGGATCCCGACCGCCTTCAACACCGACCGGCCGATCGTGCCTGGTCATCCAGCCGATTCGATCGAGATGGCGACCTGCCGTCCCGAGGGCTTCTGCAGTTCAGAAAACGTGACGCTTGAACAGGCGGTTGAGGGCTGGACCAAGACGGCCGCGCGTGTCAACGGCGATGCCGGTGAGTTAGGTGAATTGAAGCCTGGCTGCCTCGCCGATCTGGTTCTCTTTGACAGCGAACCAAAGTCGGCATCTGCGCTTGCAAATCCTGAAGTCTGGGACAGCTCCTCGGCGGTTTGACCTACCGCCCGATACTGGATGGAACGCTGATCGATTAGAGGCGTCTGAATAAGTGGATGCAAATCCTCCTCCCAACACACCAGGGTTGAGCTCATCCCTCGACCCACTCCAGACCACCAAGGGGGCTCGCAAGAGCCCCCGTCTGTTTTTATACAGACAGGTTCTACCGAGCAAACCTTGACAAAGGCGACTCAAACTGGATTCTCATGGCCGGCGACTGATCTGCCTCTGAGGGGGAGATGTCGAGCACCCAGCCCCAGACTTTGCCCATCTTTTCTGGCAGGTCAATATTGACGAAATCTCCGGGGGCTGCCTCCACAGAACAGGCCACTTTAGCCCCTCCGGCAGAGAGGTCTACCAGGCTTCCTGCAGCTCCATTAATCGCTATCTTCTTGCCCTCTAAATCACTGCGTCTGCGGTCCATGCGACG
>JALGXY010000278.1 GCA_029824495.1 Fimbriimonadia bacterium | reverse complement strand
CGTTTGTCCGACCTTCTCAAACGAGAGTTTCAGCGAGTAGTAAACGTCGCTGTTGTATTCGCTGCCCTGATCGGTGTCCACGTTGGCCATAAGTCTGGCCAGAACGAACAGCGGGTTCGTGGCGTCGCCATGCTCCCCAAGGATGTTGCGCTTGTAGTCAGGGGCCTGGCGGGAGCCGCCGTAAATCTGAATCTTTTCTTCGCGTTCCTCTGGTGACCAAGACGGGCGGTTCATAGCCATAGGGCGGTGGACAGTCCACTCGCTGTTCTCACCTGAAGTGATCTCATAAAATCTGTCACGGACTCCCCGTGGCACGCCGTGGCATCTCCAAGCCGCCCCAGGCAGGAAGCGGTTCAGGGTTTCCACGACCTCGATCCAGCCAGCCAGCGGGTAGTCCTGCGCCTCGTCAAGTTCGATCTGAATAACGTGCTGACCCTTCACTCCCCTGCCGTCGCGCTGCGGGATTCGGGACACGAGTTTGCTGCCGTTCTGGAAGCGGCACTCCCAATGGGGGTTACGAGTGACGCCCATGCCCTTTGTGCTTGGCCTCATTTCGCGGTAAAGCCAATGACTGTTCAGGCGCTCTTCAATTGCAGAGACCAGAGGTTTGAGGTGGTTCAACTCTGGCGCAGTAATGAGCATTTGCTGGCCGCCGTACACGAAGGCGAACGAGCAAGCCCTCAAGGTGATTCCGACAGTCTTGCCTGTGGCTCGCGCACCCTGATCGACTTGATAGGCAGCGGTGTTTGCGTACCAAGGCCATTGGAAGTCGAAGGCTCGCCACACTCCGTCGTCGTTCTCAGAGTCATGCCACAAGAACTCGGCCTGATCTAAGCCGGTTTCGTCGCTGAGAATGGCGTACAGGTAAGCCTCTTCTTCATCCAGGGCAGCGAGCATTAGGCGTACCGCACCATCGTCTTTATCGCGCTCAATGACTCTTGTGGCTGCTGGATCAGGAAATCTGTTAGTGCTTCCGCCAAGGCTGTAGCCCGATACTCGATGAAGTACGACGGGCTTACGCCTGCTGCCCTAGCGATCGCCTCCATCGTTTTCTGATCTGGTGTGCGCTCACCGCTAAGAAGGCGGCACAAGTGAGATTGTGAAAGGTTGGCTGCGTCTGCGAACTCCTGCTGCGTCTTCGCACCGACGAGAGAACGGCAAGCAACGTTGAACGGCTGAGTAGAGAACTTCTCAGGGAACAACGTCTGCATCAACTCGTCGAAACTCATCGCTTCGGGGCTAGGCCGCCGGCCTGTTCGATTAGGGGTATCGGCGCTCTGCACGCACTTCACAATGTCACTAACGATCTTGTAACTGATGTCTGGGTTTTCTGAAATGACTCGGCGCCAATCGCCTGCTGATAAGCGATCAAGCATCTTGCTGCCTCCAAAACTTCTGCTGTTCCCTGAAATGCTCATCCAGGGCTTTGAACTCAGGCAGCATCGTTTCTCTGATCCAGTCGACTATCTCCTTCTCCGACTGGAAACCGATCTTTTCCCGCTCCTCTTTGTCTGAGCGGTCATAGGTCCCGACGATGCTGGATAACTCGTTGACGAGAACAAGGGCTTTACGCAGTTGCTCCTCACGGTGCATACCGAAGGCTTTGGCTCGCTCCTTCAGTTGCGACCATCGCTCTGAGACGCTGGCTGCATCCTGGTTGCGTGCTGCTTTAGTCAGGCCTAGGGAGCTTTTGAGGCGGTTGATGGTTTCCGACTGATCCCGCAGTTTGCGGCTGAGGTCTGTCTCATCAACAGCGAGGCCTTGATAGTCGTGACCGCTGAATAGCCATTGAGACCAGCGGTACGTCAGTAGTTCAAGGTTTAACAACCTGTCAAGGTCGGCCTGATCGGTCTGATCGGTGAACCTTGTTTGCTGTAGGTAGTTGTCTTTGGCTTCTTCAAACCATTCTTGTTCGGGTTCGCTCATCACCTGCGCTTGCGCGCCAGAAACGAGCGTTATGGTGAATATGTCAGGAGGGAGAACCTCCTCGACCAAATCCTCTTCCACGCAACCTCCCTGTTGAGGCTTTATCGGCTATGCCGTGTTAGCAATGCAAGGTTGGCATGAATTACAAGGCTGTGGTTCTACGACTCGCCGTAACGGTACGAGCTCGACATGCCCACCTTAATGACCGTTCTTGGGTTCTCTTTATCAATGTTTTTGCTGGCCCGAATCTCCACGACCTGATTGTCATCAAAGTAAGCCACACCGTTTGCTGCGTCTAAGACGCGCTTCACCAGATTGTCGAGGTCGACGCGGCGTGCGCTGTCGCGGAAGAAGTCAATCTCAATGCTGACGGGACCGTCTATGGGCTCATCTATGTGCTGCGTGATGTGGGCTGCTATCTCTCGCTCAGCAGCAATGTCTTCCTTGGGGGTGAATGTGCGTCCGTTGCCGAAGCGGGGACGTGACTTGGGCCGTGGGTTTCCAGGGATTGTGATTTCCATGCCACAACATCGGACACGCCGGTT
>JALGXY010000277.1 GCA_029824495.1 Fimbriimonadia bacterium | reverse complement strand
AATGAGATCGCGTTGGCATCTGCAGCGGCCTGGCTGGTATCACGGCCAGCGCCCGAGCCGGTCATGGTGACCAGCGCCTCGAACTCGAGGTTCTTGGGGAAGCTGAAGCAGTCCTCAGCCTCAAGGCCAGATCGCATCATGTCGACACGATAGCCGCCGCCAAGACTGCGGTTGAGATTCGTACGGTCGACTATCAGCAGGGGGGTCAGGTCGACCAGAGTTGAGCCGTCTTCGTCTTGCGCCGCTATCGGCCCTGCCCACATGACCGAGTCAGCAAATGACTCACGAGCAGCCTTGACCGAGGATTCGTCGCCGGTCAGTGAGCGATATCGGAGGTTCGGGATATAGAACTGAATGTTTGGCCCGGACCGCCGGATCTGCACGAAAGTCGTGTCTATCAGCTTGCCTCGGTCCAGTCCAACCGAATTGGCGCCCAGGCCTGTGGTGATTGCCGAAACGACAATTGTCTCTTTGATCAGGCCATCCGTGCCGGCTGCCGGGAGTTCGAGAAAAACCCTGCCCAGCGGGGCAGAGAGGTGGGTGGTGAGCAGACCCTCGCGGGCTTCGCTCTCCTTGTCCTTCAAAAATGTCTCGATTGTCGGAAGGGCGGTTCCAATCAGAACGGCGGCTGCAAGAACGGGCACCCGGGCAGTTTAGCCAACCTTGGCTTCGACAGGTCTGCCCCCTGCTGCCGCCGAACGCCAAGCCGACTCGGTCAACTCCAATGTGGCCAGTCCACACTCAAGAGGCGCGAGCAGCTCGTTCTCTCCGCGGATCGCTCCGACAAAATTCGAATCTGGAGTTGTCGCCTCGGGCCACTCATCAACGACAACAGGCTCTTCGCCCCGCCGATGAATCGAAAGTCGCTCGCCTTCGATCAGGATCGAAGCCTCCTCAAGCCAGATCGCGTGACGCTCATGCCAAATGGATGCGTCGCCAATGACCGCCAAACTGCCGATGGCTCCTCCTTCGAATCGGATGTTCACAGATGAGTTTATGTCGACAGCTGCACCGCGATTGTCCATATAAGCCTGCACCTGCTCGGCTCGCAGACCGGTGATCCAGAGCAGGATATCGATCATGTGGCTGCCGGAGTCGTTGAGCTGCCCTCCGCCCGAAAGAGCAGGATCCTGTCGCCAGGTGCCCATCGTGCCCTTGAGCCAATCCTGCGACAGGTGGCTGTTGGTCTGAAGAATCTGCCCGTGCCGCCCTGAGTGGATCTCCTCTCGCACCCGCTGAAAGATAGGCAGACCGTGCCTCTGGTAGCTGACGGCCGCGACAAGGCCGGTCTGATCGCGCAGGTCTATCAGTTTTCGGCAGTCTGCGGCTGTGCAGCTCAGCGGCTTTTCGACCAGAGTGTGTGCGCCTGCGTTAAGGCAGTCGGTGACATGGTCGATATGAAGAGTGTGTGGTGTGGCGATTACGACGAGATCGGGACGCGTCTCATCGAGCATCGTCACGTGATCAGAAAAGTCTATGGCCTGTCGAACACCCTCATGCTTTTCGCGGATGGCTGCGAGCGCTTCGGGCCTCGGATCGACAAGCGACTCCACTACGACGTCCTTGCAGGCGAGAAGCTGTGGAGTGCGGTGCTGCATAAAGCCACCACAGCCGATCAGAGCAGCTTTGAGCATGATGCGAGGATACACGGTCTTTCCCTGCGCTAAACTTGCTGCTCTTATGGGAATCGGGCGTTTACTGTCTGGTGCAGCTGGCGCGGGAGCGGGCCTGCTGCTCTACGGCATGTTTGTTGAAACGCGCCGATTCAAGCTGGAGACGCCAATCCTTCGGCTGCCTTCCTGGCCTGCAAGTCACGAGGGCTATCGGATCGGTCTGCTGGCAGACCTTCATCTGCGCCCAGGCGAGCTCACTCTCTCCCAATGCCGTCGAGCGGTCGAAGCGGTTCTGGACGAAAACCCTGATTCCATCGCTCTGGTCGGCGACTATGTCGGCATGTGGCAGGACGGGATCCCGGAGAAGCTTGCAGAGGGCCTCGAAGCCCTGAAGGGCTTTGACGGTCCGAAGATCGCAATTCCCGGCAACCGCGACTATCTTGGCGGTGGCCCTGAGAACCTCAGGCCGATCTTCGATCCGCTGGGGATTCAGCTTCTGCGAAATGAGGCCATCTCGGCAGACGGCATCTCGTACGTGGGGATCGATTCAGCCAACGCGCTTCAGGCTGATCCAGACAAGGCGCTGATGTCGTGCGATGCCAGCCAGCCGATCGTCGTGCTTTGGCACGAGCCGGATATGGTGCTGGAGCTGCCGGAAGGTCCGGAACTGATGCTGAGCGGCCACAGCCACGGCGGGCAGTTTGTGACTCCTTGGGGATGGGCGCCGATGACTTCGACCAACGGATCGATCTACCGGTCGGGCTTTTATGAAGACGCACCGACCCCGATCTACGTCAGTCGAGGGCTGGCGACAACCGGTCCGCCATCACGGCTGTTCTCAACGCCGGAAGCTTCGGT
>JALGXY010000276.1 GCA_029824495.1 Fimbriimonadia bacterium | reverse complement strand
GCCATCCTTAAAGACGATCGGAACACTCTCCAAACGCGAGGGATTCTGGCGGTCTTCAGGGGCGAGCTGGACCCGGATATCGTACTCGCGGCCAGCCTCTCTGAACTTGGCAAGATCATCGCCTTCGTACATCGTCCTCATGACTTGACCGACCTCTGCGACTGTCAGACCATAATCGCTGAGTCGCGCCCTGTCTGGGATCGCTTTCAGCTCGGGCTTGCCCGGCTTTGAAGTCACATCCGGCGTGATAACACCCTCGATTTCACCTTGAGCAAGCCTGTCACGAATTGTCTTGGCCGTAGAAGCCAAGAGCTGTCGATCATTTGAGACGAGCGACAGCTGAACAGCCGCACCAAACCCAAAGCCGGAATCGGCGTTGACGTTGACTTTTGCGCCAGGCACTCTGCCGATAATCTCAAGCAGATCGGCAGCGACTTTTTCGTTCGAGTTGGTCCTGAGCGGCTCGTCGTGCTTGACCATCAAAATCGTGTCGAGCAGAGGACATCGGGATGGCCTTCGATCATCGACTCGACAGACTCTGCAACAGACCGAGTCGCATCCAAGCTCGAACCAGGAGGCAGTTCGATCGACACAGAGACACTGCCCGAGTCGGTCGAAGGTGCAAACTCAAACTTGAAGACATTCTCGTGCTTGTAGAGATTCCGGTAGGCAGCACCTGCCAGCGAGCCGAGTGGAAGCAGCGAAGCCACCGCCACAGCGAACACGAGCTGGCCAAACTTCGCCTGTTTCTTGAACAGGTTGACCAAGAAGACCGCTGCGCCGATGGCAAACACCAGCATCGCCGGCTTCATGCCCTTTGAGAATGCTTCTCCAGCAAAGTCGCCGAAAGAACCGCCGTCCGGCATCACCACAAAGCTGCCGACGATGAACATGAAGACGGCCAACAGAATGATGAATCCAAGTGAGAAGGTCTTCCAGCGATTCCGAAGGCTGTAGGCAAGCAGCTTGGCGTACTTTTCGCCAAACCGAACGAATCCATTTTCGAACCAGTTGGCAAATCGACCCTTCGGATGCTCCCAGTCTTCACCCTTTCGATACCAGCGCGAAGCGAGCATCGGTGTCACCGTAAAGGAGACAAACAGCGACATCAGAACCGCAACCGCGTAGCCGATGCCTAGCGGTTTGAAGAACTGACCGACAACGCCGCCCATGAAAGCGATCGGGACAAAGACGACAACATCTGCCAGCGTAATCGCGATCGCTGCCAGCCCGATCTCCATTCGACCGTTGATCGCTGCCATGACCGGCTCCTCACCCATGGTCAAGTGCCGATAGATGTTCTCGATGACGACAATTGCATCATCGACAAGCACGCCGATCGCCAGCGACAGGGCCAACATCGACATTGTTGTTCAGAGTGAATCCGAAGGCCCAGATCACCACGAGCGTGGCCATCAGACAGACCGGAATCGCAATCCCGACAATCATCGTGCCGCGGAAGTTGTGCAGAAAGAGCCAGACAACCAGGGTCACCAGAACGATTCCGAAGATGATGGCGAGCAGAAGGTCAGACAGAGACTCGATGATTTCGGTCGAGCCGTCCTGTGTGACGATCATCTCGACGTTGTAGGTCTCTTCGAGCTGCTCCTTCAGACTCTTTCCGCCGAACTCGCTTTTGAGAACCGCATCTGAGATCTCAACGGCGTTGCCCTCCTGCGACTTCTGGACAACCATGACGACCGAATCGTTGCCGTTCAGCCTGCTGTATGAGCGTCGTTCTGCTTTTCCATCAACAATGGTCGCCAGATCTTTGAGCTGGACAATCGTCGCTTCACCTCGCGGCCCTTGACCATCGGTGAGACGAAGATACATTTGACCGATCTCGTCGACAGTCTCAAACTCACCAAACAACCGAACGGTGTATTCGCTGTCGCCGTCGATAATGCGCCCGCTAGGGATATTGAGTGAAGCCTGCTGAACCGCCTGCTGAACCTCGATGATCCCGACCCCGTAACGCAGCAGATCATCTCGCCGCAACAGAACTTGAATCTCACGCTCTTCCCCGCCTGAAACCGCGACCTCTGCCACGCCCGACACTCGAGCGAGGCGGTCTTTGATCTCATGATCTGCGAGTTCGCGCAGCTCGAGGCTGGTAAGCAGGTCGCTCTTGAGCCCGATGGTCAACACAGGCTCAGAAGCCATATCGACCAGTCCGACGGTCGGCCGCTCCGCCTCGGAAGGCAGAAGTGGAATCACCGTGTCGACTTTCGACCGGACCTCGTTGAGAGCGGCATCCATGTTCGTGCCGAGCTCAAACTGCATCCTGATCTGGGAGATGCCCTCCTGTGAGGTCGCCAAGACCTCTTCGAGACCCTGAACACCTGAAACCGCCTCCTCAATCTCCCGGGAGATCAGCTCATTGACCTCTTCCGGTCCAGCACCGGCATAGACCGTCGAGACAGTGACAACACCGAAACTCGTGTCCGGGTTAAGCTCCACGCGCATCGATCGAGTTGCGGTGATCCCCAAGAGGATCGCCGCCGCGATCAGCATCAAAATGAAGATCGGACGCTGGATAGCTAGCTTAGTCAGCCCCATCTAGGCACCCTGATTGTCGTCGCTGCCTGAGACCTTGATCTGCGCTCCATTGACCAGGCCGGACTGGCCTGCTGTAATGAGCTGATCACCTTCGCTTAAGCCGGTCACCCTGGTGCGGCCTGCCTCTGTAGGCCCTGGCTCAACCGATCGGCGCTCTGCAGCATCGCCTGATGCCACGAAGACGTACGCGCCAGAGTCATCCCATAAGATCGACTCGGCCGGTATCAGCGCAGCACCCAAAACAGACCCGAGAACGATTCGTCCTCGAGCAAACATTCCGGGGCTGATGCCGACTGCCGTCTCATTGATCGATATTCGAACGGTGTACTGCCGACCAACATCTGATGCGAGCGGGTTGATCGCCATGACCATGCCCGATCCTTTCCAGTCTCTCAAGGCATCGATCGTCACAGAGACGAGAGATCCGACACGCACATGAGGGAGATCTCGTTCCGGCACCCTCGCTTCAAACTCCAGACCTTCGGCAGCCACAAGCCGAGCGATGGCGAGACCTGGCGAGACAACTGTGCCCACCTTGAATGGCCTGCCAGATATCCGCCCAGAAAATGGGGCATACACCGAATGGTCAGAAAGAGTTGTTCGAACTTGGCTGACCGCCTGTTCTGCGGCTGCCAGGCTCGACCGAGCTGCATCAACACGCTGCTGGTAGGTCACATCGCGTTTCTGGTTTGCCTGATCAGCAAGGAGCTGCTGACGAGCAGCGTTCACATCTTCTCTGCCTGCAGCGATATCTTCGGGGCGAGTCACTGCATCTATCAGACGCTTTTGCTCAAGTGCTGTCTCGTAGGATGCAAGAGCATTTGCATACTGGTTTTCAGCGATCTCAAGGTCTGCCTTCGCCACAGCACCCTCTTTGTAGAGCCGTTCGAGTCGATCACGATTACTCTTGTACATCTCGAGATCTGATTTCGCTCGCCGGACACCCGCTTCGGCCTGATTGCGCTCTTCTTCGCGAGATCCCGCGATCAGCTTCTTTAGTCTCTCTTCCGCCTGTCGCAGCCTCGCTTCTGAAGCCTTGACGGCTGCCGCGGATCGAGCGGGACCGACTTCGGCATCTGCTTCGGCCTGCTGGAGCTGGGATATGGCGGCGTCTCGCTGAGCTTCCGCTTGCAGCAGAGCTGCCTGAATAGCCCGCGAGTCGATCTTTGCGATGAGCTGGCCAGCACTGACCATCTGGCCATCTTCGACAGCAACAAGGACCAGCTTGCCCGCAACCGTCGAGCCGATCGTCGATTCATCTGCTGCAGCGATCTGTCCT
>JALGXY010000275.1 GCA_029824495.1 Fimbriimonadia bacterium | reverse complement strand
AAAGCGGGTCTTATCATCCACGAAAGCCAGCTCACCTATGCTGAAGAAGGTCTTGTCGAGATCGCCAACATGGGCAAATGGTGGGGCGAAAAAACCGGCCTTCCTCTGCCGCTCGGTGTCAACGTTGTCCGCAAGGACCTGGGCGAGGATGCCTGCGTCGAAGTGAGCCGCTGCATGCGCGAGTCGATTGAGGCGAGCCTCAATAATCGGGAAAAAGCAGTAGACTACGCCCTTCAGTTCGCACGTGGCATGAGCCGAGAGACGAGTGATGAGTTCGTCGGCATGTATGTGAATGAGCGAACTCGGGACATGGGCGATGCTGGCATCAAGGCGATTCGGCTCCTTCTGAAAGAGGGTGCAGAGATCGGTCTTGTGCCTCCCGTAGATGTCCAGGTGATTGATTAGTTTTGGAGCTGAAGACCGAACGCCTACAGATTGTTGCCTGCACCCCTGAGATGCTCAAGGCAGCCTTGACTCCTCATGATCTTGGTCATGAGCTCGGATGCGGTGTGCCTGCGTCCTGGATGTCCTGTAACGCGCGGAACTCTGCGATGGACGTGATGGAGAAGATCGAGTCGGGTGAATTCGGGGAGGGCTACGGAATCTGGTGTTCGGTTCTTCGAGACCGCCGACCGGTTATGGTTGGTGCAGTGGGATGTGCTCCCGGCAAGGATGGCGAAGGCGCCATCCTTGATTTTGAGACCCTGCCTGAATTTGAAGGGCAGGGCTATGCCACAGAAGGCGCCCAGGCGCTGATGGGCTGGCTGATGGGCCACGAAGGCCTGAAGAAGATTACGGCCGATGTCGACGGGGAAGAGGGCGCGGCGATCCGCGTTCTTCTCAAGCTTGGTTTTGCTGAAAAGGGCCGGTCGGCTGACGGCAAGAAGCTCCATTTCGAAGCTGTGGCTCGGTGAGTTAAAACTACCCCCAGAGCTCGTGCCGATCGCTGAAGCTGGTCGATTCACCGTTCCCGTCAGCAGCAAAACCGCCTGTCCGGCCACGACGGCTTGCACTGAAGGGATAGAACTGCCCTGGAGCCGCGTCTCCCGGCTCAATCGTGTAGATGTGGAGGAGTGTTGAGAACTCCCAGTCACCTGCGAAAGTCGTATTGAGCTGCAGGTCCCCAGCTCTCTCCAGTTCGGCCTCCAGTTCATCCAAGTTCATGTCGAGAAGAAGCTCGTATTCTCCGCCAGACTCTAGATAGGAACCTAGGGCGGAGCCCCACTTTTCTAGATCGCGCTTTGCTCGAGTTTCGTGTTCGACCCTTAAGCCATAGAGATGAATGCACCAGGTCACGCCAAATAGGATGAGGAAAACAACGCCTAACTGGATCGCTGACTTTATGAACCAGCGAGTCCTCTCGCGCCGCCGGCGATAGCCGCTGACCGGCTTAGGGTCAGCCTTTTCTTCAGTTGATCGAGCCTCGACTATCTCCAATTTCTCCACTTTCGGCTCCATCTCTTTGATTCTACGTCGCTAAGAAGTTCCTGAGGCAAAAACAACGACCAGACGAGAATCGCCTGGCCGCTGTTGTTGGTTAAGCGCCCCACACGGGAGCGCATCTGGTTAGAAGCGTCATCCATAGGTGGTGCGATTGGGGGCACCACTGAGGTCGACATTGGCTGCTTTGACGCCGGCCGCTTTGGCCATCGCCGCATTCAGCTCATTCATCGCATCTTTGCCATAGCCGCCGATGACCGCCTGAACCTTTTTGTCGGGGCTGATCACCACGAACTGAAGCGAAGGCTTGATGTTGTAGTCCTTGATGATCGACTTACTGCCGTCATTGAGGAACTCATACCCGGGACCGAACTGCTGCTTGAAAGCTGCAGCTTTAGGGCCATCGCTGTTGACGACGCCAACAAAATTGACCTTGCCCTTATAGGCAGCGACGACGCTGTTGATCAGCTTCGAAGCTCTCGGGTTGTGCGGGCAGGGATTCTTCCAGAAAGCGATAATCATCGGCTTTTTGCCGACGCTGTCAAGAGAGTAGGTCTTTCCGTCTGTGCCTTTCGCGCTGAACGCAGGGGCCGCTTTGCCGATGAGCGGATTCTTTGCTTGTGCACGCTGAGCTGCACACGCAGAAGAACCGACTGCAACGGCTGCGATTGATATCAAGATGGCTGAGTAACGCATGTTGCCTCCAGTTGTGATGACTCTAGGATATCAGGTTTGTTCACGAAAACGTGCAGTTTTGTGTTTTGGCGGGTCAGGTTCGAGTCGGATTGAACTGGACTTCGGCCTCTAGGCTCCACTTCTTTCTGTCGACTACGGCCAGTGTCGTCTCGACAATCTCACCAGTCTTAGTGCATTCCAAAAAGAGATGATCTTTCGTCCACCATGCGTTGAAGGGCTTTGCACCTAATATCAGTGCTCTCCGCCTCTGTGGATCGAACAGATTGTGATAGGAGAGGAAGTAGAGGTCTTTGCCAGCCTTGAAATGAACCGGAGACATGATTTCATGATCACGAGATCTGA
>JALGXY010000274.1 GCA_029824495.1 Fimbriimonadia bacterium | reverse complement strand
TCTTCTTCACGTCTGCCATATCCATGCCGGCAGCAACAGCATCTGATCCGTCAGGAGTCGAGACTGCGGATTCGTTGGCCGGTGCTTCAGCATCTGCTGCTGGCTGGCATCCCACCAACGCGAAAACCGCCAGGATGGCGAGAAGGCAAGTCGTCTTCATGGGCGCGATTTTACCTATGAGCCCAACTTTGCAGAGGGGCAGCGCTGGAATGAGCCTGTCGTCAGCGCGGTCCAGATTAGTCCAGCACGTCCATGGTTCATAATCGGCCATGCGCTTGGCATGTGCTTCTGCACTCACTCTCGCCTGTACGATCGGGTTCGCTCAGGCGATCTCTCCCACCAACCGTGATGATGCCAAAGCTGCCCTCATCCCCTACCCCCAGATCGTTGATTGGAAGAGCGGCAACAATGTCAGACTGACCAGCCTCAAAATCGAAGGAGGAGACCAGGCTCTTCGGGCACAGGCAGCCTGGTTTCTTGCTGAAGAAGGAGTCAGGGTCAGCGAATCTTCTCGAACCACGCTGGTTCTGAGAATCGGTGAACTGAACATTACGACGATTCCAGATTCAGCCTATGAGCTGACTATCGGTCGCAGTGAGATTACGATAACTGCGCCAAATGCGAAGGCGCATTTTTACGCCCTGCAGAACCTGAGACAGCTTGCCGGTACGGCCGAAAACGGTGGGCCGCAGTGCCGCATCGTTGACTGGCCAGAGTTTCCGATGCGCGGCTTCATGCACGATCTCGGCCGCAATCCTCAGGATGTCGAAACGCTCAAGAGCTTCATCGACGTGATGGCGCAGTACAAGCTGACGATCTTCCATTTGCACCTGACAGACCGCCCTGGCTGGCGCATAGAATCGAAAGCGTTTCCAGAATTGAACGCGAAGAGTGCCTACCGGGAGACTCGTCGTCCTGGCTTCTTCTACACCTATGACGAGCTGCGTGAGATCATTGCCTATGCCAAGAGACGGCACGTGCAGATCCTGCCCGAGATCGACATGCCCGGTCACAGTGATTTCTTCGACACCGTGTTCGGTTTTGGCATGCAGGATCCCCGAGGCGTGGAGATTCTTAAGAAGGCACTCACTGAGTTCTTCAACGAGATTTCGGTCGAGGATGTGCCGCTGTTCCACATGGGATCTGATGAGGTTCGCTTGACAAATCCTGATTTTATGGATGAAATCTCAGGTCATATCAGAGCGCATGATAGAGAGCTGATGGTGTGGCATCCGGGGCACGATCCCAATGGTCCGTTTATTCACGATCTGTGGTCTTCGGTTGCGATCAACCCAAATGTTCCTCATGTTGATGGACGACAGATATACATCAACCACATGGCGCCGCTCACCGGCCCAATGCGGGCCTGGGCAAAGCAGTACTGCGATGCGCGACGATTCAATGATAAGGCGCTTGGTGGAATGCTCTGCCACTGGCCAGACAACAACGTCGGCGAAGAAGCGAACATCTACAAGCAGAGCCCGGTCTACCCGGCGCTGCTCGCATTTTCCGAAAGGCTCTGGAGAGGCTCCAATCGGCAACGGGCCGATCTATATGCGCAGAATCCGGTCCCCGGAGATCCTGACCGAGGGGAATGGATGAACTTCGAACGGGACATGGTTTCGCACAGGGACAACCTGCTCGGCGACCTGCCGTTCGACTACATCAAGCATTCGCACATTCCGTGGCAGATGCTCGGCCCGTTCAAGAACGGGGAAGAGCCCTCAGATCCACTGAAAGCCGATGGCTGGTCAGCAACGGCATACGGCGGAACAATCACTCTCCGACATAAGTTCGGATTCGAGTCTTTTACGGCGCAGCAGACCGGCACAGTCTTCGCCAAGACCCAGCTCGTCTCTGACAAAGATCAGGAGCTGACGGTCTGGATCGGGTTCGAGGATTTCTCTCGTTCTGGAGGGCGTCGAGGCGGCCCAAGTCCGAGTCAGGGTCAATGGACACGGCACTCGTCTGAGGTCTTTGTCAACGGCGTAAAGGTCGACCCTCCTGTCTGGAAGCAGCCGAATGTGGGTGTGCTGTCAAAAGAGATCTCCTTTGTAGACGAGCTCTACTGGATCCGAGAGCCGATGAAGATTAAGGTGAAGAAAGGCCTGAACCAGGTGTTGATCAAGAATGTGCACAAGGATGCCGGGTTCGGATGGACCTTCACATTCCTGCCAGTCGATTTGACCGGCACTCAGCCACGAGAGGTTGAAGGAATCTCCTGGAAGATCGGCTGAGCAGCGGACAGATTCCCCTCCTCCTTTTGCGAAAAGGGAGGAGGGGGGTAGCCTTTGGCAATGGCCGCAGAGCCGGACTGGCGGAATATCAGGAATGGGCTCGTCATCCCTGATGAATCCTATGCAGACCAGCCGTATATCGTAACCAATGCGGATGGTCATTGGGTGGTGACCATGACCACCAACCCGGCACACGAGGGAGCGCCGGGGCAGCACGTTGTTTCGAGGATCAGCGAAGATCAA
>JALGXY010000273.1 GCA_029824495.1 Fimbriimonadia bacterium | reverse complement strand
TATACAATTACGCCGATCCTTGCCAACCACCAAGACGACGAGGATTCGCACAATCTTCTGTTCGAATCGGAAGGCAAGAAGCTGCTCTACGGCACCGACACCGGAATCTGGCCTGATGAGACCTGGCAGTTCCTCAAAACGGTCCAGCTCGACATTCTGATCATTGAGTGTTCTGAGGGATTTGTCCCGACTCCCTACGCCGGACACCTCGACGCGAGCGAAGTGGTCGAAGTTGTCACCAAGCTGCGCGAAATGGGCACCGTTCGAGAAGACACACAGGTCTGGACCACCCACCACAGCCACCAGGGCGATGCAACTCATGGCGAGCTTGAGGAGTTTTTTGCTCCCCACAACATAAAAGTTGGCTACGACGGCGCAGTTATTTCAACTTCCTGACTCCCTTTCCGGTTCTGAGCCGTCACTAGATTTGGCCAAAGGAATGGCGGGCGGGGCCAGGGATGGCCAATCCCCCGTCTTCACAAAGACCGAGCAGGCCTAAAAACCTGGCCTGCAGGATCTGTTGATGGGATTTATCGGCAAGTGGTACGCGCTCGGATCTTCACCGGAATTTGATGCTGGTGTTCGGGCTAAAGAGAAGGGAGAATTCGATCAGGCAATCGACCACTTCAAGGCGTGCCTGAAGACCAGACTTGAGCCTGTCCAGCGCCAATCTGCCGAGTCTTACCTTGCGGATGTGTTAAGCAAGGTCGGCCGCCTCCATCTGGATTCTGGTGAGCTGGCTGAGGCAGTCTCCAAACTTGAGGAAGCCCTCGAGTTTCGGCCAAACTTCGCTGATATTCGCCTGACCTATGCCGAGGCGCTCTATTCCCAAGGCGAGCTTGACCGTGCTGACGCAGAAGCTGATAAGTCGCTCGGAGTCAATCCTGACTATGCCAAAGCGCACCTGATCAAGGCTGTCATCGCTTCAGCCAAAGGCGACAGGCTGTCCGCCGAAAAAGGGGCGGCAAAGGCAGCGGAGCTCAGCCCCTTCCTGAAATCAGAAGCGAGCTTTGACCTAGGGATGAAGGCACTTTCGGATTCGCAGTTTGAACATGCCGCCAGCAGCCTATTTGACGCTTCCAAAGCCCAGCCAAGCCAGGCCAATACAATACTGTTGGCTGGCGACGACATGGCAAAAAGCGGCAACTGGGATGAGGCGGTTAAGGCGTACGAGAAGGCCGTAAGCGCATCGCCTGAGTACGCAGATATTCGCTGTCGCCTTGGTCAGGCTCTGCTGGAGCTCAATCAGGTTGAAGAGGCGATGGCTCAGTTCTCATTTGCCATCGAAATCAACGAGTCTTACGCTGAGGCCCATGCCCTTCTCGGCGTGGCCCAAAAGCGAGAAGGACTCGGCGAGGAGGCTTCAGCCTCCTTCAAGCGTGCCCTTGAGCTGGACCCCAATCAGCCGATCGCTCGTGAAGAGTCGATCAGAAGCCTCTAGAAGCGCCTAAGAGGCGCTCCAGGTCGTTCCTTTGGGTGAATCTGCAAGCAGATAGCCGCTGTCGCTTAGCGCGTTGCGAATCTCATCGGCCTTGGCAAAATCCTTGTTTCGCCGAGCTTCGTTCCGATCCTCGATCCATGCCGAGATTGGACGCCCTTCGATGACCGGCTCTTCTTCTGGATCAGTGTTTTGAGACCGGAAGCCCTCATATTCTGAAATCACGATGCCGAGCAGCCCATTGATCTTCTTCAGGAACCAGAGGCCCTCTTCAGACTGAGACTCGGTCAGATCTTTGTGTCTCAGAATCTCCTTGACCCCTTCGAGGGTCTTGGCGATCGCCACCGAAGTGTTCAGGTCGTCGGTCATCGCCTTTAGAGCCTCATCGTAGAGCCGTTCAAAAGGCTGAGCAGCCTGACCGTCACTATCGAGAGACCCCAGCGACTCCTCGATGCGCTTCAGGCACTCTCCAATTCGATTCAGGTGATTCGATGCATCCTTCAAGGTCTGCATCGTGAAGTTCAGCGGCCGGCCGTAAGGCACTGAAATGAGCGCGAGCCGCAGAGCCAACGGATTGACACCCTGCTCCTCGAGCATTCCTCGCACCGTGTGAAAGTTGCCGGCACTCTTCGACATCTTTTCGCCATCGACCTGAAGGAATCGTGTGTGCGTCCAGTGGTTGGCAAACGGCTTGCCTGTCAGCGATTCACTCTGTGCCACTTCGCATTCGTGGTGGGGGAATCGTAGGTCCTCTCCGCCAGCATGAAGGTCGATCGTATCGCCCAGGTAGGCGCGCGCCATCACAGAGCATTCGATGTGCCAGCCAGGAAAACCCCAGCCCCACGGCGAATACCACTGCATCAGGTGCTTGTCGTCTTTCTTCCAGAGCGCAAAGTCGGCTGGATGCTTCTTGTTGTCGTCGTCCTTGACATCTCGAACACCCTTTCTCAACTCATCCTGGTCTGTGTTGCCGCTCAGCTTTCCGTACTCTTCAAAGCTGCTGATATCGAAGTAGACACCGGTCGGGGTTTCGTACGCGTTGCCCTTC
>JALGXY010000272.1 GCA_029824495.1 Fimbriimonadia bacterium | reverse complement strand
TGCGCTCTTCTTGATTCTGCTGTTCAGCAACGCTTACAACTTCGCCGATGGCATGGACGGTCTGGCGGGCGGGCTCGGCATTTTCATGGCGGCCGGCCTTGTCGGTCTGGCTGCGGCAGGCGGCTACTCGCCGGCGTCGCTGCCCGTCGTTGCGGCTGTTGCAGCAGCAATGATTCCGTTCCTCGTGTTGAACTACCCGCCCGCCAAGGTCTTTATGGGGGATATTGGTGCCTTGCCGATCGGAGCGATCATGGGTTGGGCGGTCTTTGAGTTTCTCTGGCAGCCAGGCGGATTCGCCGGAACGGGATTGATCGCAGGCATTGCCATCTGGTCTCTGGTGATGCTGGTCGAGCTGATTCCTCCGCCGCTGCAGGTCTTGTGGTTCAAAACCAAGGGGCGAAGGCTCTTCCCATTTAAGACGCCGATCCACCACGGCATGCAGGATAAAGGCATGCCTGAAGGGCGTGTCACGGTGACGCTTGTCGCGGCACAGGCTCTCTGCAGCATTCTGGCTGTGGCGATCACATGGGCGGTGATTTCATGATCAATTTCTCTGGAAGACGAGTGGCTGTTGCTGGCCTGGGAGTGAGCGGACTTTCCGTCTGCCGAGCGGTCAAGGCCCTCGGAGGCACTCCTGTTGGGCTCGACCAGAAACCGTGCGACTCGCCTCGACTGATCAAGGCGAGTGATGACCTCGCGGCAGATGGGATTGAGGTGATCACGAGCTGGAACGGGCGACTCGATCCGGCTGAGTTTGATCTTCTTGTTTTGAGCCCTGGGTTTCCGCTCGACCATCCCGCAGTTGCAGATATGGAAGGCAAGCCGGTCTGGGGCGAGATCGAGTTCGCCTGGCAGATCGCAAAAGCACCCATTCTTGCGATCACCGGCACGAATGGCAAGAGCACAGTCACCACGCTGACTTGGCTGATGCTGCGAGCCGAAGGGATCGACGCTAAGCTCTGCGGGAATATCGCCGGAACCGGTTTTCAGGAGATGACGCTGACCCAGGCGGCACTTGAAGGTACGCCAGATTCGGTTCTCGTCGCCGAAGTGAGCAGTTTTCAGTTAGAGCAGATCGGAGAATTCGCTCCGAAGGCCGCAGTCATCACCAATATCACGGAAGATCATCTCGACCGCCACGCCTCATTCGAGGAGTACCGACAGGCGAAGATGCGTCTTCTTTCGAATATGGGCCCCGACACGCGGATCGTCTGGAACTCTGAAGACGGGACGATTTCGGCCGACAATCTTGAGACGGCAGCCGCAGGGGCTGAGATCGTCGAAGTCATTCCCACTGAGTTTGCGGTGGACGTCAGCCATGGTGCGCTGGCTGGGCTGCACGGTCAGGCAAACGCAGCCTGTGCTTGGGCTCTGGCTTCGAGCGTCTGCGATCTCGGAGCCAAGTCACGCCGAGCTCTGCTCGATTTTGAGGGGCTGGAGAATCGACTGGAGCCGCTGGGTGAGATTGATGGTGTTGAGATCATCAACAGTTCGGTCTGCACAAATCCCGCTGCATTCCTGGCGTCAGTTGGCGCCGTGCCAAAGCGTCAGATCGTTCTGATCGGCGGCAAGACGAAAGGGCTCGATTTTGGGCCTGTGAGGGAGCTTCTTGAATCTACTGAGCATGAGGCTGTTGTCTTCGGTTCAAATGTCGATGAGCTGATGGCTTCACTCAATCCTGATACACCGGTGTTTGACGACCTGCAGACTGCGTTTAAAGCAGCTCTTAAGATGGCCAGCCCAGGAGATGCTGTGCACCTGGCTCCTGGCTGTTCGAGCGCCGCTCCTTTTGCATCGTTCCGAGAGCGGGCTGAGGATTTCAAACGAATCGTAAGTGAGTGGGGAAGCGGATGAGGTGGAATCTGCTCCGCGGCTGGGATCCGGCTCTCTTTGTCCTGACAATGGCAGCTTCGCTTGTCGGAGTCTTCTGTGTTTGGGATGCCTTGATTTCCAAGTCGGCCAGCCTTGGGCAGATGTTTCCGTCGGCTGCCATCAAGCAGATCGCGTTTGTGGCGATCGGAGCCGTGCTGGGAATCGCGATCAGCCGCGTGCCCAGAGATCTGTGGCGCAGGCTTGCCTGGCCTGCATTTGTGTTGTCGGTCGCCAGTCTTGTAGCCGTTATGATGTTCGGTCAGGACAACAACGGCTCTCAACGATGGCTGGTTCTTGGCCCGATTCAGCTTCAAACCTCTGAGTTTGTCAAGCTCGGAGCAGTCGTGTTCCTTGCTGGAGTCCTCGCCTTTCGAAAGCCAATTCCCAAACCGTCACGGGTACCCAAGACGCTCCCAGAGAAGATCGACATGGTCTATCTGCCGAGGGCGAAGAGCTACATTCCGGTCTTTCTGGCTTTAGGACTCGTTGTCCTTATCGAGCGGCAGCCAGACCTCGGAACGGCCGCAGTGATTCTGGTCTTCTTGGTGTCCATGCTGCTCGCTGCCGGGGTCCACATGAAGCGGATTCTCGGCCTGATCGGTCTGATGGGAGTCGGGGTGCTTGGCATGGTGGTCCTCGAGCCTTACCGGATCAAGCGATTCATGGCAGTGCTCCATATGGATGACCCCGCCTACTCGGCGACGAACTATCAGGCCCAGATGTCGATTGAGGCGTTCCAGAGAGGCGGTCTCTTTGGCGTTGGGATTGGGGAAGGTCAGGTTAAAGACACAATGCCGGTCATCGAGTCCGACTTCATCATGGCCTTGATCGGCGAAGAGTTTGGCCTCTTCGGAGCGTTTCTGATCCTGGCGCTCGTAGGCGCTGTGGCATTTCGGATTCTGTTCCTCGCTCGTGGTCTGCCGATGCACCCTCGGCTCATTCTGGTCGGGGCGGCCACCTGGATCGGGGTCCAGGCGGGGACAAACGTAATGATGGCGACCGGTGTGTTTCCCACAATCGGTCTGCCCATGCCTTTCATCAGTCTCGGGGGCTCGAGTCTGATCGCCCTTTGGCTTATGGTGGGCGTCTGCCAAAGCTGTCTGGTGAAACAGCCTAAAAAACAGAAGGAGGTGTCAAATGAAGCTAGCAGCAGCAGGCGGCGGAACCGGCGGTCATATCTACCCAGCTCTTGAGGTTCTGCGATCAGCAGAGGAGGCAGGCTGGGATGTGCGCCACTACGGCTCGTTGCGAGGGCCTGAGGGCGAGATCATGCGGGAGGCAGGCATCGCGTTTCAAGGGTTTGCTTCCGAACCTGTTTTCAGTCTGAGGACCATTCGGGGCATGCGGTCTTTGTGGCGGCTTCAGCAGGCGATTGGCGAAGCGAAAAAATCGCTCAAGTCTGATCGGCCCGACGTCCTGTTTTCCACAGGTGGCTACGGGGCTGCTCCTGCCGCCTTTGCAGCCGTCAAGCTGGGAATCCCAGTGGTGATTCACGAGCAGAATTCGGTGCCGAGCAGAACCAATCTGCTGCTGGCGCCTCGAGCTGCAGCCGTCTGCACGACGTTTTTGTCTTCGGAGACCAGTTTCGGAAATGCCAATGTGATTCGCACGGGGCTGCCGGTCCGCAAAGAGATTAGATCGGTCACTCACTCTTTGCCAGAAACACCCACGATTCTTGTAGTGGGAGGGTCGCAAGGAAGCCGGGCTTTGAACCAGATGGTGCTTCGTGCTTCTGCACTGATGGCTGAGACAGACGTCAGGTGGCTGCACGCCTCTGGCAAGAAGCTCTACGATGAATCGCTTGAACTCAAGGCTGAATTAGGCCTTGGAAACAGACATGATCTTCGGCCGTATTTCAAAGGGAAGGAGATGGCAGATGCCTATGCTCAATCGACTCTAGTCTGTGCCCGTTCGGGTGGCACGCTGGCTGAGATAGCTGCCGTGCGACGTCCATCGGTTCTGATCCCCCTGCCGATCGCTTTTGCCGATCACCAGCGAGTGAACGCAGAGGAGTTCGTTTCGATGGCTGCCGCTGACCGTCTTTTAGAGGCAGATTTGACTCCAGAAAAGCTTGCAGATGCACTGAAAGGGTGGATCGACAGCCCTGATCGGACGGCCAAAGCCCAGGCATCACTTGCCGAGTGGGATATCTTGGACACAGTTCCCCAGATTCTGAAGATTTTGGAACAGGCAGCCGCATGAGAACCGCAGAGGAGATTGTCCGCTTCGATTCAACCGATGCCCTCGACGAGGCCAAGGGATTCTTCCTCGTCGGCATCGGCGGCGCTGGCATGAGCGGCCTGGCCAGGCTTCTGCAGTCACGTGGCCGCCAGGTGCTGGGCACCGATGCATACGATTCTCCCATTGTTCGTGAATTGGCTTCGATGGGGATTCCCGTCCGGATCGGGCATTCCGGTGAAAACATCCGTGAGGGTGATGCCGTTGTCTTTTCAGATGCGATTGATCTGAAGACCAGCCCTGAAGCAGAACGAGCTGCAGAACTGGGCTGTTCCATTTTCCGGCGTTCTCAAGTGTTAGGGTGGCTGCTGCGCGGCAAAAAGGTGATCGCGGTCACCGGCACGCATGGCAAAACCACAACGACTGGGCTGATCGCGGCAGGGCTGCTTGCAGCAGGCCAGAGACCGACCATCATCATCGGTGCTGAAGTGCCCGAATTCGGCGGGTCTGTCGTTGAAGGAGATTCCGAGTGGGCGGTTGTCGAGTCGTGCGAGGCGTACGAGAGCTACCGCGACATCGATCCGCACATTGCGGTCTTGACCAACCTTGAGCTCGATCACATCGACTATCACGGCTCTTGGGAGAATCTTCTCGCATCGATGAAACGATTCCTCGGCAAGGTTCCAGAGGGCGGTGCGGTGATCACAACCCACGATTACGGTGCTGAGCAGGCGATCACAGACCTGGACGTTCCGATCAAGATTGTCGGCCCCGAGCAGTGGATTTCCCGAGGGAAGATTCCTCTTGCGATGCCAGGTGATCACAGCGTCCGCAACGCTGCAATCGCGCTTGAAGCTTGCCTGAGAACTGGTGCAAAGCTGGAGGATGCGGCAAAGGGCATCGCTGCCTTTCGTGGTGCTGAACGCCGCCTTCAGGTACTGAGAGAAGAGCCGCAGGTTGTGGTGGATGACTACGCTCACCACCCGACAGAGATCCGCGCCAGCCTGCAGGCGATGCGCGAACGATATCCAGAAAAGCGCTTGGTTGTGATCTACCAGCCGCATCTCTATTCACGTACTGCCGGACTGATCGATGAATTCGCGGATGCTCTCTCCGACGCAGATCTTGTATTGATGACGGACATCTATCCGGCACGAGAAGCGCCGATGCCAGGCATCAGCTCGCTTCGGATCGTGGAGAAGCTGACCGTGCCGAGCCTCTATGTTCCTTCGCGCCATGAGCTGGCCCGCAAGGCGGCAGAGCTGGCTGAAGAGGGAGATGTTCTGATCTCCATGGGGGCCGGGAATATTGCCGAACTTCCTCCACTGCTGATCGCCGAGCTTGATAGACCCCAGAGCGCCAAGATCGCTGTACTATGCGGTGGAGTCAGCGCAGAACGAGAGGTTTCGCTTCATTCAGGAAAGGCCGTTGCCGAATCGCTGAGGAGACAAGGCTACGATGCTTACACGGTCGATCCAACCGAAGAGCTTTTGAAGTCCGGCAGCCTCTCAGGATTTGTCGGCAAGAATCGGCCTGATCTCGCCGTCATTCAGCTCCACGGCACAGCAGGAGAAGATGGCGCGATCCAGGGCGCATTGACTCTGCTGGGCATCCCATTTTCCGGTTCGGGTGTTATGTCGAGCGCGATGTGCATGGACAAAGAGTTCACCAAGCAGAGGCTGAAAGCCGCCGGCATCCGCACGCCGCAAGGGCTCGTGGTTCGCTCGTCGGAAGATATCCGTGGGGAACTCGCTGGACGGCTTGTTGTTAAGCCGAACGCGCAGGGATCGACCGCCGGGCTGACCTTCGTCGATGATTACTCTGAGCTGCCTCAAGCGATTGAAACCGCCCTCCGCTATGACTCTGAAGCGCTGATCGAAGAGAGGATTGAGGGCATGGAGATCAGCGTTCCGGTGATCGGCGATAAGGCGCTGCTGCCGGTCGAGATCGTTCCGGCCTCGGGCGAATACGATTTTGCAAGCAAGTATCTGCCTGGTGGAGCAGAGGAGATCTGCCCAGCCCGCCTTCCAGATGAGACTCTAAGCGCTGTTCAGGCGCTGGCCGTAAAAGTGCACAGTCTGATGGGCTGCCGTGGTGTGACCCGCACAGACATGATCATCACGGATGATGGTCCTGTGGTGCTTGAAGTCAATACTGTGCCAGGGATGACCGAGACGAGTCTTGTGCCGCACAGTGCTGCAGCATCGGGAATGAGCTTCGACGAACTGACATCATGGATGGTGAAGGATGCCCAAGAAACGCCGCAGGCGTAGACGTCGATCCAGCTTTAGATTTCCGACAGCCTTTGTTCTCTGGTTGGCGGCAATTGGGAATACAGCCGCTGGTCTGATCTACAGCCCGATCACATCGCCAGTGAAGCTGAGGGTTGTGGGTGCAGGAGTGACTGAGACACCTGAGATCGAGGCGATTCTAAGAAGTCTAGAGGGCCAGCCAGCTCTGCTTGTCGACAAGAACCTGTTGGTCGCTCGCAGCGAGAATACAGGAGCGATCAAGGACGCGAAGATCAGCCTGAATATCTTTGGCCGGGGAACGCTTGTCCTCGACCGTCAGAAGCCTGTGGCCAGCGTTGCGGGCAGCCCGGAATCAGCACTCGCTGAGAACGGAGAAGTGTACGAGTTTGGACGCAGTTTTGAGAATATTCCTCAGGTTGCGATGCCAAGGGAATGGAGTGAGCCCTCGGCTTCTGTCGTGTCGATTTGGGAGAAGAAGCAGCTGGTAAGGCTCTGTAAAGAGGTTAAGCGTAGATTTCCTGGCAACCGTTGGACCGTTAGCGTAGCCAGGACGGGCCATTTCTCGCTAGAATCTAGGGACGGTCTATTCGTAAACCTCTGCTCCTCGTATGACCTGGATGATAAAGTCGAGCAGCTCGCCATTCTGTTGGCAAGGCAGCCTGATTTGTCAGAGAGATACGAAGACTTGACGATCGTCGGGCTGGGACAGCCCATAGCAGGAACGCCTAAGAAATGAAGAATCCTTTTGTTCAGCAGAAATCAGGGGGAGCTGCGGTTGCTGTGATCAGCATCGGCGCCCTGATTGCTGGATTCCTGGTTGCGGCGGCTGTCGGTGTAAATGAAAAGGCGGATACTCGTCTTCGCAGTCTGGGCGGTGAGACGGTCACTATGCTCAATGACCCTACGATCGATATCGCCTCAAAGTATGAGCAGGCGCTCGATGAGATCGAAAAGCTGCGTAAGAGCAACAGCGAAATGGCCGATGCCGCATCCAAGGGCGATGAGATCAGCCTCCAGCTAAACGAACGTCTTCAGGAGGCTCTTCAGTTTGCTGGCCTCACTGAGGCAGAGGGTCCCGGAATAACTGTGACGTTGCGTGACTCGGTGGAGCCTGTCGATCCCGGTTTTGTGATCGACAACGCCATCATCCATGACCAGGATGTCATTCGGGTTGTAAACGAGCTTTGGAACGCTGGAGCAGAAGCGATCAGCATCAATGGCGGCAGGGTTGGCCCCCGCACCTATGTCCGATGTGTGGGCAGCGTCGTGCACGTCGATTCTCGCCGTTTTGCATCGCCAATCTACATCCGTGCAATCGGCGAACCTCAGACCTTGTACGGGGCGATGGTGCTGCCTGGCGGCGTCCTGGCCGAGATTCAGGAGACCGATTCTCAGATGGTCGAGCTAGAGATCGTTGAGAAGCACCGCCTCTCCCCCTATTCCGGACCGACTTCCTCGATCATAGCGACAGTGCCGCAAGAGGATGAAGAGTGATTCTGATCCCGATCGCCCTTCTGATTGTAGGGTTTCTCATCGGCATCACATTTCGGCCAGATTTTCCTGTGGCATGGGCGCCGTACGCCGGGATTGCTGCTCTCGCAGGACTCGATAGTGTCGTTGGCGGAACCCGGGCTCTGCTCGACAAGAGGTTCTATCCAGAAGTCTTCGTTTCTGGCGTTCTGATCAACCTGACCCTGGCGATTGGCCTAGGCGCATTCGGTACGCTCATCAATCTCAATCTTTTCGTGGCCGCAGCTGTTGTTTTTGTATGGCGTCTGATTCAGAATATGGGTCAAGTGAGAAGACTGCTGTTGAGTCGTTACCGAGAATCGAGAGGAAGAACCCGCTCGGAGACAGAACTCGAAAGCAAGGAGCTGAGCAATAACTGATGGAAGACTCTCTGATCTGCGCACTGGATCTCGGTTCTACAAAAGCTGTCTGCCTGATCGGCGAGGTTGATCATTTGGGCGAGCTCTCAATTTTGGGGGCTGGCGCTGTTTCGTGCATCGCTCTGCGCCGGGGCGAGATCCAAGACATGGATGCAGCGGCTGCGGCTGCTGGCGCAGCAATTCAGGACGCTGTCAATGAGGCTGGTTCAACTCCTGACGAGATGACCGTCAGCATCAGCGGAACTCATGTCGAGGGCCTAAGATCAAGGGGCATTGCGACTATCACTCCCCGCATGCGACCGATCGCCCATGAAGATATTCTCCAGGCTAAAAACCACTCTGAAAAGATGATCATGCCGGCTGGCAAGGAGGCAATTCTCCATCTGCTGGGTGCGTTTCAGGTTGATGGAAGCAGCGGTGTGAAAGACCCGCTCGGCACAGCAGCATCTAGGCTCGAAGTCGAATCTTACTTTGCGGCTGCGGACAGTCGCGAAGTCAAAAGGATCGAAGAGCTCTCAGCAACCGCAGGGATGCCCGATATTCGGATCTGTCCGACCGGCATCGGCAGCGGCTATGGCCTGCTGAGCCCAGAAATGCGAGATCTAGGCACGCTGGTGATCGACTTGGGCGGCGATGTCACAGACATCACAGTGTTTCATGATGGCGGCGTGATCTACACGGAGACGATTCCGGTCGGCTCTGCGCATGTGACCAGCGATCTGATGCAGCTCCTCGAAACTGAGTATCGCGAAGCAGAACGAATCAAGATCGACTGTGGAGCGGCCCATGCTGCTTCAGTATCAGAGGACGAGTCCGTGGAGATCCTCCAGAAAGGAGCGGACAAGATGCGACCCATGAGAAAGAGAGTCCTGGCAGAGATGATCGAGGCTCGCATCAGAGAGATTGGCCAGATGATCTGGAAACGGATCGTGCGGGCTGGATTGGAAGACAGTTTAACCGGCGGTATTGTCTTGACCGGCGGTGGAAGCCTGCTCGAAGGAACCGATGAAGTATTCGGCTCCGTAATGGCAGGACGTAAGGTGCGAGTCGAAGGACCGAAGCTGAAAGGGCTTCATTCCAAGAAGCTCAAAAACCCGAAATTTGCGGCTGCCGTTGGGCTGCTGCAGTTTGAGATGCACAGAGACGACGGCGAGTTTAGACCGGCCTCGAGCCAGTCGAGCTGGAAGAATCCGATCAGTGCGATTAAGACGATGTTTGGCGGCTGATGGCCGCCTGAATTCAAGGAAGACCAGTGGAGCAAAACGGGGCAATCATTAAAGTCATCGGTGTCGGCGGTGGAGGATCCAACGCTGTCAACCGGATGATCGAAGCAGAGATTCGGGGCGTCGAATTCGTCGCCATGAACACGGACATCCAGGTTCTGGATAGATCGTCTGCACCGAAGAAGATTCAGTTGGGCCAAAACCTGACTCGAGGTCTTGGTGCCGGCGGCGACCCAGAGGTCGGCAAGGCTGCGGCTGACGAGAGCAAGGCTGAGATCCGCAAAGTTCTCGAAGGCTCAGACATGGTCTTCATCACCGCTGGTATGGGCGGTGGGACCGGCACAGGTGCGGCACCGATCGTGGCAGAGATTGCCCGAGAACTCGGAGCTGTTACTGTCGGTATCGTCACCCGGCCATTCCGATTTGAAGGCAACCGGCGCAACCGGCTTGCCACTGAAGGTCTTGAAGATCTGGTCGGCCGTGTAGACACCATGATCAGCATCCCGAACGATCGATTGATGGACGTTGCGGAGCGTCGCACTGCCCTAAGTGACGCCTTCCGAATGGCCGATGACATCCTCCGCCAAGGCGTGCAGGGCATCAGCGACATCATCACGATTCCGGGGATGATCAACGTCGACTTTGCCGATGTCAAGGCGGTCATGCAGGATGCAGGTCCGGCCCTGATGGGCATCGGCCTCGGCGTCGGCGACCGACGCGCGCTGCAGGCCGCGCAAGAGGCAACCTCCAGCCCGCTGCTTGAACAGACGATCAACGGAGCGAGAGGCCTTCTGGTCAACATCACGAGCGGCTCAGATGCGACTCTGACTGAGATCACCGAGGCGATGGACTTCATTCACAGCCTTTGTGATCAGGAGAACGCCAACATCTTCTTTGGCACCGTGGTCGATGATGAGCTTGAGCAGGATCTAAGAATCACGGTTCTCGCGACTGGCTTCGACCCTGAGACTGCCAAGATGCCGGCGGCAGGGAAGGACCGACTCCCCGAGCCGATTCCGACAGATCCTCGAGATGAGGCTGGCGGAGAGGTTGAGACCGAGCAGCCCAAACCGTTCCGAACGGGTCACAGGGTTTCACCGCAGGCGATCTGGGATAAAGCCAGAGAGCAGACCGATCCAGATGGCGCGGAGCCGGAACAGCAGGAGACAGAAGTTGATGTCCAGGACGACATCGACATCCCGGCATTCCTGAGAGAGCATCGGCGCCGGCAGCAGTCCGAAGACTGATCAGCTCAGAAGATCGAGTTCCAGCAGGTGGTCGTGCCCGAGATAAAAGTGATGCGACCGCTCCCCTGGTTTGATCCAGACCAGGCCCGGCTCCACCCGGGTCAGCAGCCATAGGACCACGGCCTGTGCATCTGCGGCAGGAAAGGGTTCTTCATCCTGGCGACAGATCATCAGATGCAGGAGGTCGTCTTCGCCTTCGAACTGGTAGCGAAACGCACCGACTGTTCCTCCATAAGGGTTCGGTTCAATGCCGACAGAGAGGAGGGCGAATTCTGAACGGTTCTTCTCGTCGCCGCTGAACTCTGGAAGAAGGATGCGTGTGCCCGCTTCGATGTCTTTCAGCAGCTGCTGAAGAACGGCGAGCCGTTGGTCGGCCTCTGGGAGAGAATGGTTGAGGCTCATGTCAAGAAGGATTCTGGCGGAGCGGGTGGGATTCGAACCCACGATACGGCATGACCGTATACACGATTTCCAATCGTGCTCCTTCGACCACTCGGACACCGCTCCGCAACAGTGACTCCCTATTATAGTCGGCAGATTGTTTGGCTAGCAGGTCCTGAGATGGGATTGGGGCCGGTGCGACCGAGAATCTCCCAACGTCTGTACTACGATGCCGGACCACGTCAGGCTGATGATCGAAGAAAGGGAGGCAGCGTCTCTCTCATCCTTTGCCGCGCTCTCTGTTGAGAGTGATGGCCGGCCCGAGCCCGAGGACCCGGATCCTGTTCGAACCTGTTTTCAGCGTGATCGGGACCGAATTTTGCATTCAAAGCCGTTCCGGAGGCTGAAGCACAAGACTCA
>JALGXY010000271.1:1738-13306 GCA_029824495.1 Fimbriimonadia bacterium | reverse complement strand
GCTCCTTGTGGTCATAGCGATCATCGCGATTCTGGCTGCAATCCTCTTCCCTGTTTTTGCCCAGGCGAAGGTATCAGCCAAAAAGACAGCCAACCTTTCTAATCTGCGACAGATCGGCATGGCTATTCAGATGTACTCGTCCGATTACGAGGGCTACCCGCTCCACTCGTCTCCTTCTGGGACATCCCCTCGCACACGCTGGACAGACGCGATCTACGTCTACGCCAAAAGCGAGAATATTTTCAACGGCCCACTCGCCACACATGAGATGTTCAGCAAGACCTGGGCGCACAATCCGCAGGTTCACTACGGCGGCTACGGCTACAACTACCAGTATCTGGGCAACTCCCGATCTGGAGCGAGTCTCCCGTTTTCTGCCTCTGATACGGCAATTGAGGCTCCGGCGGACACAGTTGCTATCGCCGACACGATGGGCGTTCGCTTGGACAGCGGAAAGCTCGGCGGCGGTCAGTATGTAGTCGATCCGCCGCTCACCTCATCTCGCGGCTCCGGCAAGCCGAGCGGCTTCTACGGGGCAGACCCGGACTGTGGCTCTGGTGCTGCTGGACCTGGTGTTTGGGGCTGCCGCGCCGTTCCGGCTGAATGGGAGACCGGCAGAGTCACCATCGCGTTTGCAGATGGCCACGCCAGCTCGATGCCGCTCAACCAGATGGATGACAAGAACAACGACGGCATCTGGGACAACGGCTGGTTCAACGGCACGGGCCGAGCCGATACTCTCTGAATCCAAAAAGAACAAGGGCCGGCTCTCCGCTAGGAGAACCGGCCCTCTCTATTCCAGGCTAGGATTGGATTACTTTCCGCCGTCGCCTTTCTTCTGACCACCTGTCTTCAGGTAGTCGTCCATGATGTCGGGATCTTCACTCTCGTTCTTTCGCGGGGAAGCCGCGTTGGCTCGTGAGTTTCGATCGATCTCGACTGCACTCAGGAAGAACACGATCTCAGTTCGCTCCTGGATCTTCTCGGATCGCTTGAACAGCAGGCCGATGATCGGGAGGTCTTTGAGGAACGGGATTCCACCCTCGAGCTGTCTGTCCTCATCAAGGATCAGGCCGCCGAGCGCCAGAGTTTCGCCGCTGACCATGTTCACGTGCATCGAAGTGCGCCGCTCGTTGGTCTGAGGCAGGTTGCCGCCGCCAGGAACTGGGGTGAACGCTTCGAGAAGCGTGAACCGCTGATCCAGGTCGAGAGCGATGTTTCCACCGCCGCCGATGCGCGCCATGATGTTGAAGGTGACTCCGACATCAAGATCGGCAGTCTGAACGGAAGGACCGTTCTGTGACGAGATGATCGACTCGATGTATCGAATCGTATCACCTACGAACAGGTTGGTCGTTCGGCCATCAGAGACCAGAGCATTCGGCCGAGCGATGAGCTTCTTGCCGAAGTCTGTTTCGTCGAGCAGCGAGGTGAAGCTGAACGTATCACCTTCGCCGATCGTTCCGCCTTGGCGGCCGATCAGGCTCGATGAGCCAGCACCCTGATTGCTGCTGAGCATCTGGACACGTCCGCCTGTCAGCAGGGTCCAGTCGAGGCCGAGTCGTTTAGCATCCTCTTTGGTCAGTTCCAGAACACGCAGCTCAAGAGCGACCTGTCGTGGAGCCACATCGACCATGGCCAGATAGTCTTTTGCCTCGTTGATCTGCTGCTTTGTACCGCGCAGCAGGAGCTTCATCGGCTCTCGGCCGATCGCTCGGTCGAGTTCCGTCTTGGTGTTGGCAGGTGCTTCTTCGCCAGGAGCGTCTGCTTTGGAGCCAGCATCCGAGCCTGAGATACCGGGTGTAACCGGATCGGGCAGGACGGTGACATGGAGACCGCGAACCCGGCCTTTCAGGTCGAATTCGGCGATCATCGGTTCGATGAAGTTCAGCTCGACGACTTCGTAGAGTCGCTCGAGTCCAGCGTAGTCAGAAGCGAACGGGATACCGATCAGCTCACACAGGCTCTCATCAAGAGAGACGGCGTACTGCTTCAGGGCAGCCAGCTCAGACTTGGGTCCGATCATCAGGAGAACCTGTGTCTCCTCGTCGCCTTGAGAAAGTTCAGCCAATGCTGATTCGCTGAGTGTGAACTCGGCAGCACGCGGACTGGCTTCAATCATTCGGCCAATCATCGTTTTGATGCGCACGAGATCACCGCTCTGAATCGGCACAGCGATTGAGTCGATGTCGTTGGATCGTCGGACAGAGAAGCTCTCTGTAATCTGATTGTCAAGATCGCGAACGAAAGAGGAGACCTCTTTGACTCGCTTCGCCTCGCCGACCACCATCAGGTAGCGAGCTTTGGCCTTGGAGGTAAAGGTCTGGGTTGATGATTCTGAGGAGTTCTCATTTGAACTTCCCGTTTCACCTGATCCCTGATCATCACCTGATTTGCTTGAACCGTTTCCAGCAGGAGCTGACTTCGTCAGAGGCTCGGTCTGCTGAACGATCACTTCGTAGTAGCCGCCCTCGCCGTCCTGCGGCATAGCAGCCAGAACAGCCTCTTTGATTCGCTCAGCTTCGCCGCTCTTAAGATTGACAACGTGAGTCTCATACTTGAGGCCGCCTCGATCCATGAGCTGCCTCATGAACGAGTTGAAGGAGTCCTGGTTGGCGACGACGTATGTCTCGCGAACCATAGCGAATCGAATGTTGCCCATGGCAGCAACGAAAGTCAGTGCGTCCTTAAGAGGAAGCTTGCTCAGCCGCGCTGTGATCAGCACAGGAGCGTCAGCCGGGCTGACATCGGGTGAAGCAACGATGTTGACACCAGATTCTAGGCTCATCGCCTTGAGGATCTGAAGGATGTCGGTGTTGACAAAGTCGAGAGTAACGATTCGATCTTCCGGAGCAACATCAACCTCTTGTGCGGGTGTTGCGGCTTCTGCCGGGCGGTCGTTCTTCTTGACAACAACTTTAACATTGCCGGTGTCTTTGCGCTCGTTGAGCAGCTTGAGGGCAGCCTCCATGGCTTTGCGGTCTTCTTCTGAAGTCACGACCTTTTGATCGGTTTCAGTTCCTGATCCACTGGTGACAACCTCTTCTTCGACTTCGACTTTTACAATCTTGGTCTGCACCTCAGCCGGAGTCGCTTTTCTAACCGTGATGGTCTGCTGAAGCATCTTTAAGGCTGCGTCCATCGCCTTCCGATCTTCGGCAGCGGTGTCCGGCTTCTCTTTGACCACAGTCTTGACTTCGAAGGGCTTTTCTGCAGGCTCCTCTTTATTGGCCGGCTCTTCCTTCTTGGAATGCGGCTTCTCGGTCTCGGACTTGCTGTTTCGAAGCAGCTCTTCGGCACGCTTCATAGCCTCTCGATCTGCATCAACCGGAGGTTTTGCAGCGGTGTCACCGACAGTGATGATCCAGCCAGAACCGTCTTTGGTCAGCTTCGGTTTCACTGAGGGGTCAGAGAGTCTGACCGCAACCCGAACCTTCGGTGGGTCAGAGGTGTACCAGCCCCATTCGATTGACCTGACTCCGTTGGTATTTAACGTCTTCTTCCCTGCTTTGCCAACCAGGTGGCCGGCAAATTCAACAATATAGGCGGACGATGTTGATACGGTGAATGCTTTAGGCTTCGAGAGCTGTCTGCCCTCGAGCCTAATGCTGATTCCATCTCCGACAACCTGGGACTCGACATTGGTGAGCTCTGTTCGAGCTGCACCAATGACGGTCAAGCCAAGTATGCCAAGAGCGATACCAACCGTTCTTGTGGCTTTCATTTAGTTTGCATCCTTCTCCAATCCCAGTATTTTTGCCTGGTTCTGCGATTCGAGCTTCACTTTACCATCCTCGATCGCAACCACTTTTGTCTCGCTGTCAAGAGAGCCTCCAAGCGGGACAACTCTCTGGTTTCCGGAAGCATCCTCAAACACCGCCAATTTCTTGGTGCCGAGCATGACTCCCTTAAGTCGGTACTCCGGCTGTGCAGGCTGAACATTTGCAAGATTGCTGATGCCTTCGCCTGTGTCCGGGTTGAAAACTGTCGTCGATCCGCCCAAGACTCCGGGAATCGGATTCAGCGGTGGAATCTGCGGGCTCGAGCTGCCTGTATTGCCTGGTGATGGAGGCGTGATGACTTTCGCGTCATCAATGAAGTCCTCCGCGTTGGCAGGCGTAAACGGATCTCGAGGCCGGGTATTCGCAACGAGGATCTTAGTGAGCTGCTTTCGCAGTTCATCATCCTTCTCTTCAACAGTCGGGTTCTTGTGCTGAGTCAGTGCAAGCAGGTCTTTGTCATTCGACTTAGCTTCTGCTGATGCGGAAAGCTCAACGGCTTCCGGCGCTTCAGGTGCTGAGTTGAGCGACTTGAACTGGAAGGCACCAACGCTGACCACGGCCAGCGCCAAAACGCCGACGGCAACCTGTTGTTTTTTCTCTTTCGTCACGATGTTTCTCCGTTGTTTTTGGTCAGGGCTGCAACAGAACGGGAAGCTCTACGCTGATCCTGCTGTCCGTCTTCGGGGAAGACGAAAGCCTTGATCCTGAAAACTGTGTCGATGTACTCGTAGTTCGGTGAGACCTCTTTGTATTTCGGCTTCAACGAGATAGTCTCAAGCTCTACAACCTTCGGGAAGCTCTTCAGTCGATCGACGAGATCCATTGCAGCGGCAAAGTCGCCGCGGCCGCGGACGTCGATATAGACCTCTTCCCAGCGATTCGACTGCGGTCGTGAATCGCCAACTGATGAAGGTCGAGGCGGAACGGGTCGTACGCCGGTCACCTCAAGTGAGCTCTGTAGTCCAACCTGCTCAAGCTCTCTGAGCATCGTCGGGATGTAGGCCACATTGGGAATGTCCTTCTCGAGATGCTGAAGCTTGGCTGTCCGGACAGCGAGCTGAGACTTCGCCTCACGAAGTTCACCCATCAGCTTCTTGCCATCGGGCACTTCGCTTTCGACAGCAGCCTTTTGGCTGTAGGCTTCCGCACGTGATCCGTACTGGACAAAGACCGCTGCTCCGCCCAAAACCAGCGAAAACGCTGAGATCAGGAGCATCGTTTTGGTTTCAAGTCCTTTTTTCATGGTCAGATCTTCTCCTCGAGAGTCTTCTTCTTCTCGGGTGCTGTGCCGGCGATGTTGCAGGTCACTTCAAATCCTGTTGAAGAGCCGAACTGATTCGACTGTTCTTGAGTGAATTTAAGAGTTGCTGTGTCGAGGTGCTCGCACGCTTCTAAATAGAGCATAAAAGCGCCGACGCTCTCTTGCGTGGTCGACTGGCCTGATGTAGAGACCTGGACCGCACCGTTGCTGTTCGGGCGTGTGCCTCGAATCTCCCGGACCCAGATATCGTCAGGGGTGCTGGTTCGGTAGTGATCGAGGATCGTCCACCAGGTGCCGGTCGACTTCTGAGCTGTCTCCAACGATTCGATCTGCGGATCGAGATCCGCGATCGCTCTGTTGGTCAGATCGAGCTCGTCAATCTTGGGCTGAAGCTCTTCCTTCTTGCGCTCAAGGCGGGATGCTTCAGCGTTGAACTGAACCGCTTCGAATGTAAAGAAGAGAGCCGTTACGACGGAGACTGCACCGATGGCCGTGACACCAATAAACAGATGTCGAACCTGCTGCTCGCGTTTTGCCTTGGCAAGACGCTGCTCCTGAATCAAGTTGATCAATGGCATGTCTTTTGTTCCCTCAGTTAGGCGACCTGCGCCCTCATAGCGAGACCAGAAGCAACGGTGAGGTCCATGCCATGGCCCTGTTCGCTGCCGTCCAGAAGAACTCGCGGGTTGTCAAAAACTCCGATGCAGGACACGGGGATGCCGAGCTTGCTTTCAAAGTAAGGGGCGAGACCTCTCATTTCTGAACCACCGCCAGAAAGCACAACTCTTGAAACAGTTTCGGTAGAACCTGCCTCGGTTTGCTGTGACTGGAAGTAGTTGAGTGAGCGTCGGACCTCGCGAACCAGTTCGTCGACAGGCGACTGAGCGACCCGCAGCGGAGGATTCTCCACCGGGGCGTCGTCATCCATCAAGAGTTCAAAATCGAGCTGTCGCTTGCCTTCTTCAGCCTTGTCCTCATCGAGCTTAAAGCCCTTCTTGAGAGCGTCGGTGACGTTCTGGCCAGCGTGGGGGATCGATCGAGTCAGGGCGAAGCTGCCGTTGTCAACAACGGAGACGTTGGTGGTGGTTGCTCCTACATCGACCAAGGCGATTGTGCCGGTCTTCATCGATTCATCAGAACCGGTCTCAACCAAGGCGCGATGCATGGCGAAAGCTTCGATGTCGACCACTTCAACCTCGAGTCCGGCCTGGTTGCAGGCTTCGATTCTCGAGGCGACAGCCTCTCGGGGAGCTGCAACGATCAGAACATCCATCGTTCCCTCATCTTCAACTTCACCCAGAATCTCAAACTCGATGAAGCTGTCTTCGACAGAAGAAGGAACATAACGACCCGCTTCAAATCTGATCGACTTGCGCAGGGCGTCTGCGTTCATCTTGGCGATGCGCAGAGTTCGGACGATTACGTTGCTGCCGGCAGCGCCGATCACTGCCGAATTGGCTGTGATGCCTGCTTCGGTCATGACCTGGCGGATGCCAAGGGCAACGGCTTCAACATCCAAAACGGCACCGTCCTGGATCGCTTCGGGGGGTGTTGGAACTTTGCCGTACCGGGTGATCTTCCAGACCTGCCCAGAACGTTCCATCTGTGCCGCCGCGATTGTCGACGTGCCCAGATCTAATCCAACGTACTGCTTTTTCTTGAACATGCTCAAAGCCATGTGTTTCTCCTGTCACTGCGGTTAGGCCGCAGCTCCCATCCTCTCCTGGATCAAGTCGTGCACCAGGAATCCATCAATCAAATCCGTTCTTTTCTTCATGCCCGCAAAGAGTGCTAGGTCCGCCAATTGCAGAATCACACGCGGGGCTCCCTCTGATGATCGGTGGATTAAGTGAATTGCATCAGGGGTAAATGGAGATTTCTCTTCTGGAAAGCCAGCCACCTTCATTCGGTGGAGCATCATCTCCTCGGTTTCGCCAACTGTGAGAGGCTTCAATCGACAGCGAACGCCGATCCTCTGCTCAAGCGCGGGCACCTTCTCGATTCGAGGCAGAAGCTCTGTCTGCCCAACCAGCAGAAGACTGATCAACATCTCGTCTTCAACCTGGCAGTTGAGCATGAGGCGCAGCTCTTCAAATGTAAGCCTGTTCGTCATCAGGTGTGCTTCGTCGACAACGAGAAGAACCTTCTGGCCCAGGTCGTAGAGTTCGTAAAGACGTTTGTGAAGAGCGTTGACCAGAGGCTGCCTGCTGCGCTCGGTCGTCGAGATGTCCAGCTGGCTCAAGACCTCTCGCAAAACCTGAGCGGGTGTCAGAACCGGGTTGACGATCGAAACAATTCTCATTCGATCCTGATCGACCAGTTCAAACAGTCGGCGGGTCATCGTCGTCTTGCCCAGACCGATCTCACCGTAGAGCATTGAGGCGCCACGGCCATGCAGAAGGGCATACTGCAGCATCAAGAGTGAGTCTTCCGCAAGCCCCGACAGATACAAAAAGCGGGGATCGGGTGTCAGCTTGAAAGGCGCTTCTCGTAGTTTCCAGTGCTGCTCGTACATTCGACTTCGTCCAGGGAGAGAGTCCCAGGTGTTCGTATCGGCAGAATCCCGCCAAATCTCTAGGGACAACCGTTGAATTTCATAGGTTCGATTGAACTTGCAATTCAAAACTGCTCAGGACTCGGCACTCTCTCCAGCGATCTGCAAGTAGCATCTCGGAGCTTTGATAGCTGGAATCCGAGCTCTTCAATACAAGAACTTCAAGAGGCTGTGGGCAGGTCAATCGATCTCACAGTTAGGGGATTCCATGTACTTTCTGGTCTTCCTTTTTATGGCCAAAGAAGCAGCGGGGGAGAACGACATGCAGGTCGCCATTGTGGCCGGGCTGCAGGCGCTGCCCTGGCTGGTGCTCGCTCCCATAGCTGGACGAGCTGCCGATCGATTCGACCGCCGAAAGCTGATGCTCTTGGCTGACATCGCCAGCTCACTAGTTACGCTCTGTTTCGCTGTTTACGTCTTCTACAATCCTCTTCCTTCGATCACGCTGATCGCGGCTGCCGGCACGATCCTCTCGTGCATCAACGTCTTCTTTATGCCTGCCAGATCGGCATCGATCCCGAACCTGGTGCCTGGTGATCGCCTGACCGACGCGAACGCTCTGGCCTACTCAACGCAGGGATTCGTCAGCACGGCCGGAACGGCCCTGAATGCCGGTGTCCTCGCTTCACTCTACGCGACATCACCAGATCTCTTTTTCTTCAGCGCCACCCTGCTCAACTCGATCACCTTCGGCGCATCAGCACTCTTTATCAGAAAGCTCCCCACTCTGAAACCAGACCGGAAAGAGGAGGATTCAAAACGAGTGATGGCCGAGATCATGGAGGGCATTCAGGTGGTCAAGAACAACCTGATTCTCAGGATCGCTCTGCCAGCCAACGGCCTGATCTCGCTCGCCGTCACCGGTTTCTTTGTCGTCTACTTAAAGACCAACAAGGACTGGTTCGGAGGAGGGTTCAACACCCTCGCTTGGATCGAGTTTTCGTTTGCTGTTTCGATGGCTCTTGGCAGCATTTTTGTTGCCAAGTTCCCGCGGCTGAAACCTGGGATCGGCTTTGTCATCGGCTACTCGATTGCAGGCCTGACCATTGCGATGATGGGATTTGGGCAGACCTATTGGGTGTACATCGTGTGGAACATCGTCTGCGGGCTGTTTATTCCGTTTGCATGGGTGCCCCTCAGCGTCTACAGACAGGCAGGTTTTTCAGATCACATCCGGGGCCGTGTCAATGGTCTGTGGGAGATGGTCAGCACCGGCATCATGCCATTGGGCTACTTTGTTATCGGCCTGCTGATTGAGACGACCTCCTTGGTCAACCTCTATCTATTCATCGGCGGCGCAATTGTCTTTGTCAGCCTGTCAACGCTGCTCAGCCGCCCGTTCCGCACAACGGTCATGCCCGAGCTGCAGGAAACCCCAGCCGACGTATAATCATCTAAAGAGTAGATGAGCGCTCCCTACGACCCTTATGCTGGATCCAGCAAGAAGGCTTGGATCTGGATCAGCATCGCCGGTGTTCTGCTGGCGATGACGTTCGGCGTAGTAGTCGGCTCTTCGGGCGTTCTCGGCAAGATGTTCGGCCAGGGCGACAACACAACACAGGTTCAAGGCGAAGGCCAAAAGCCTGTCCTGCCGCTGGTCGGTTCGGCTCCTCAGGCGACCACACCGGTGGTTGGGGAGAAGATCATGATGCCGGCAGACATCTACAACTGGCTGCTTCATCTCGAGAGGATCGAAAAGGAGCGAGAAAGGATCAGCCTGCAGCAGATGGGCGAAGTCACCACCGCTATGACGATGCTTTCGCTCGGCGGCACGGCCGAGATCATGCAGGGCCTGCTCGACGGCAACACCGATGTCCTGGATGAGCCTCCAACAGCCAACCTCCAGCTCGACGCAGCCGCCAGCCGCGAAGTCTGGTCCGGTCTCGATCGCCAATTTGAGAGCGTGCCTCCTCCGGCAGAATGTGCTCAGATCTACAGCTCATACGACGAGACGCTTGGTGAGACCAGCCGCATGATGGTCGAAGTTATCCAGGCTCTCGAAAACTCGGGGAGCAACCCCCAGAACGCTCTTTCTGCCCTCTACGGCATGAGGGGTACGAGCGGAGATCGGGTCGGCGACCCAGCAGCCAGAACAGATGACCTCGTACAGGCCGTATGTGACCGGTACGGGACCCGAAAGTGGTTCACAATCAGCCGCGACTTTGGCGGCGGCGGCGGATCATTCGGCGTGGGAGGAGGACTCCCCTCCCTGCCTAACATCAACCTGCCTTAACCGGCGATAACTGATCGCTTCTGCTCAATCGAGTCGAGCAGTTTTCCGTAAGGCTCAACAAACTTGGCGACGCCTTCGTCTTCCAGCTTCAGTGCGCACTCTTCGAGATCGACTCCTGCTGCCGAAGTCTGACTCACCACCGACTCAGCGTTGGCAAATGATGCCTCCACGCGATCGGCGGGATCGCCCATTTCGAGATACGCCTCGATTGTGGGCAGAGGGAGGGTGTTGACCGTCTCTGGTCCGATCAGCGCCTCGACATACTTGACCGGGCTGAACGAAGGATCCTTGGTCGAAGTGCTCGCCCATAGAACCCGCTGGGAGCGGGCGCCCTTGGCTGACAGTGGAGCGAATCGGTCTCCACCGAACATCTCCTGCCAGATCTTGTAAGAGAGAATCGACCAGGCGGTCGCTGCTTCGCCGACCAGATCGGCCCGACCGGCATCTTTCAGAAGCGGGTCGACCATGCTGTCAATTCGGCTGACAAAGAAGCTGGCGACAGACGCGACCTTTAGGTCGAGGCCTTTGGCTGCACGCTCTTCAAGCCCAGCAATGTAAGCGTCTGCTGTCATCCGATAGCGCTCCAGGCTGAACAGCAGCGTGACATTGATGTTGATGCCATCAGCGATGAGCTGTCGAATCGCGGGGATCCCTTCTTTTGTCGCAGGAACCTTGACCATGAGGTTCGGTCGATCGACCTCTTTCCAGAGGCGACGCGCCTCAGAGATGGTTGTCTCAGTGTCGTTGGCCAGGTTCGGTGAAACCTCAAGGCTGACGTAGCCATCCACGCCTTCTGTGCGGTCGTAAATCGGCCGCAGCAGGTCGCACGCCTCCTGGACATCCATCTGAGAAAGCTTGTCGTAAATCTGCTCGCTGTCGAGGCCCTGGGCTGCCAGCGCCTTCATGTCTTCATCGTAGTCGTCGCTGCCTGTGATGGCTGCGGCAAAGATGGCTGGGTTGGATGTGACGCCGAGAATGTCCTGGTCGAGCATCCCTGCGATCTGGCCGCCGCGAATGCTGCTGCGGCTGATAAAGTCGAGCCATGGGGACTGGCCGAAATCGGCAAGCTTGTGAAGTGTGGTCATGAAGGATCCTTGCTGTATTTTGCCTCTATGGCGAGAAGCTTATTGAGTCGTCTGACGAACCGTTCTTCCTGGTCTTGAAACTCTGCGCCGAGGAAGTTGGTCACAACCTCTTTCGCGACCTCGATGCCGATGATGCGCGCACCGAACACCAGAACATTCATATCATCATGCTCGACGCCTTGGTGGGCTGAGTAGGTGTCGTGACAGCACCCGGCCCGGATGCCGGTGACCTTGTTGGCGCAGATGACGGCACCCACACCGCTTCCGCAGAGCACGATGCCCCGCTCAGCGCTGCCAGCGGCGACGTATTCAGCCGCCTTCTGGGCAAAGTCCGGATAATCGCACGATTCGGTTGAATCTGTGCCGAGATCAACGACTTCATGACCCAGCGATCGCACAAACTCGACGATCTGGCCCTTTGTCTCAAAGGCAGCGTGATCAGAGGCTACAGCAACCTTCATCAACCAGCTCCTTGACAGTCTTCACGACGTTTTCGACTGTAAAGCCGAAGTGCTCGTAGACCTTGTCGCCCGGTCCGGATTCTCCAAATCGGTCGATTCCGATGTTTGCGCCACATCGACCTGTCCAGTCGGTCCAGCCGTGTGTTGTTCCAGCTTCAACCGAGACAGTGGGAACGCGCGGATTCACCGCAT
>JALGXY010000271.1:0-1690 GCA_029824495.1 Fimbriimonadia bacterium | reverse complement strand
CTGCTCCTGCTGCTTCAAGACCTCCCAACAGGGGATCGAGGAGACCTGAACTTCAATGCCGTCAGCCGCCAAGGCGTCTGCTGCCGCCAGAGCCAGGCTCACTTCAGAGCCTGTGGCGAGAATTGCAGCTTTCGGCTTGCCATTCGCTTCTCGAATGACGTAGCCGCCCTGCTTGACTCCTGCCTTGATCGCCTCTTTCTGATCGTTCAGAACCGGCAGCTTCTGCCGGGAACCGACGATGACACAAGGCTCGCCTCGGCTGATCGCCTGCCGCCAGCATTCTGCGGTCTCATAAGCGTCGGCCGGCCGCCAGACCGCCAGGTCCGGGATCAGGCGCATGCTCATGATCTGCTCGATCGGCTGGTGAGTCGGACCGTCTTCGCCGACGCAGATCGAATCGTGCGTGTAGACCCAGATAACCGGTGTCTTCATCAGACCCGAAAGCCGAATCGAACCACGCATGTAGTCGCTGAAGACGAGGAATGTCGAACCGAATGACCGCAGGCCACCCAGCGCCATGCCGTTGACCATCGCGCCCATCGCGTGCTCTCGAACGCCGAACCAGACATTGCGGCCGGTCGGGTTCTCCGGTGTAAATTCGCCGGAATCGGTGATGACCGTCTTGGTCGAGCTGGCCAGGTCGGCGCTGCCGCCCACCACCCAAGGAATCGTCTCTGCTACAGCGTTGAGAGCCGACTTTCCGGCATCTCGTGTAGCCATAGCGCCATCAAACTCAAGGGCGTCAAGAGCTGACTCCCAATTCTGAGGAAGTGCGCCGCTGCTGATCAGCTGAAGCTCTTCTCGGGCCTCGTCAGAAAGCTCCTGTACAGCCGCTGACCACTCTTTGCGCAGCTCCTGGCCACGGTCTGTCGACTCGTGGTTCAGGGCATGAACCTCATCGGGAACAAAGAAGTCTTCTTGGGGCCAGTCGAAGAACTCTCTGGTTGCTTTGACTGCGTCTCCGCCAAGCGGCGCGCCGTGCGAGGCGCTGGAATCCTGCTTGGGGCTGCCGAAGCCGATATGCGTTTTGACTGAAATCAAGGTCGGTTGGTCTGTGTTCTCTTTGCCGCGGACAATCGCGTGGTCGATCGCGTCGAGATCGTTGCCGTCTTCAACGGTGATCGTCTGCCAGCCCATGGCGGTGAACTTCGAAGGGACATCCTCTGTAAATGCCTTGTCGGTCGGGCCGTCTAGCGAGATGCTGTTGTCGTCGTAGAGCAGCACCAGGTGGCCGAGAGCCATATGGCCTGCCAGGGAAGCTGCCTCAACGGCAACACCTTCCATCAGATCTCCATCAGAGACGATGCCGTATGTGAATCTGCGCGGGCAGCCGGTTCGCTCGGAAACATACTGCTCAGCCACGGCGAGGCCAGCAGCCATTGCCAGACCTTGGCCCAAGGGGCCCGTCGTAGCTTCCACGCCCGAGGTCATTCCGAATTCTGGGTGGCCAGGCGTAATCGATCCGATCTGCCGAAACTCCTTCAGGTCATCCAGCGAAACGCTGTATCCAAACAGATGGAGGAGAGCGTAGTTGAGGGCAGAGCCATGACCTGCAGATAGCAGGAAACGGTCACGGCCGATCCAGCCTGGATTCTCTGGAGAGAACCTCAGGTGACGACGCCACAGTACGTAGGCCATCGGCGCAGCGCCAAGCGGCAGGCCGGGGTGGCCCGAATTGGCCTTTTCGATC
>JALGXY010000270.1 GCA_029824495.1 Fimbriimonadia bacterium | reverse complement strand
CGATCCTGCAGCTCTGCATATTCTAGAGGCTGGCGCACATCACTGGCTGAGAGCAAAGGCGAGTCTCGACTCCAGCTTCTGGGAGGACGAAAACCTCCCCGGGCACTGGCTCGCCCTAAAGGAGCAGATCGGCCAAGCATCAGATCGAGCGATGGGTGAGTTGGTACTGCTCGCCGTCAAGTGTATCGGTGAGCCGAACAACGATCGGAAGCAGGATATTGAAGGGATGGTCAACGACTTTGTTGAGCTCGACTGGATTGAAGCGCTCGACAGCCTCAAGCGACTGACAAGCACTGACTGGACAGCCTACGCGCACCGCAGTCCGTACGCATCAGGCATCTATGAGCCGGGAAGGCAGATCGCGACCCGCCTGAAGGACCTTGCCGACGAAGTCGAGGAGATGCGGGACCAGACGATCCAGGAGCAGGTTGAAGTGACTGTGGCTTCTGCCGAATCGATCGACGTTCTGCTGAGCGAGTTGAGGGCTGTGAAAGAGGCCGAGACCGAACTAGAGCAGGAGCACTAGTCGATCAGGCCGAGCAGGTCGAAGCTGCCCGGCTGATCGGGGGCAAGCTCGGTGGTGACGCCTGTCAGAACCATCCAGGTGGGGCAGCCAGCACGTCGGCCGCTTTCGATATCCGTATCGTGGCGATCTCCGACAACCAGCGTCTCTTCTGGCTTGACGCCCGCATCAGAAACGATCTGAAGGACCGACTCTGGCTCTGGCTTGCCGATCACTTTTGGCTCGACACCAGAACAGCGTTGGATGGCCGCCACTATCGACCCGGCTCCTGGTTCGAACACGCCATTTTCGAGTGGGTAGGTGGGATCGAGGTTGGTGGCGACAAACTTTGCTCCCGATTGGATCGCCTGCATTGCCCGTTTCATCAGATCATAGGAGAACGAGCGGCAGATGCCAACGACAACTGCGTCGGGATTCTCAGATTGAACCAGCCCAGCTTCCGCTGCAGACTCATGGAGACCCGGTTCACCGACGACCATCACTCTGGTCAGGCCCTCATTTCTGCACCACCTTACGGCTGCCATTCCAGAGCCGTAGACCCAGCTCGGCTCGCAGGGGATCCCCATAAGGTTCAGCTTCTCAGTGATCCCTTTGGGACGGGCGGCAGAGTTGTTGGTCAGATAACGAACAAGACGCCCTCGGTCGAGGAGGGTGCGGACAGTTTCGGCTGCTCCTTCGATCGCTTCGCTGCCGCGATAGACAGTGCCGTCGAGATCGAGAATATAGAGTTTGGGGTCAGGCATCGCGGGTTACCACGAACTCGCTGACGCTCAGCAGAAACTCTCGGAATGGGCTGTCAGGAAGGACTTTAAGGCTCTCTAGAGCTTGTTCAACGAGCTGGTCGGCTTCAGCTTCAGCGCCTGCGAATGCGCCTCGATCCTCCATCCAGCCGCAGATCATATCGATCTCGTCATCTGTGACCCCGTTGCCGAACCGGCGTTTGATGACCGTGATCTCCTCTTCGGTCAGCTTGTCGCGCAGCAGCATGAGAGGCAGAGTCGCACAGCCTTCTCTAAAATCAGTGGCTCTGGTCTTGCCGGTCTTGGCGGCTGCACCGCGATAGTCGAGCAGGTCGTCAGCGATCTGGAAGGCGAGGCCTATTGAACGTCCGTATTCGCCGAGCGCCTCTTTCTGCTGCTTCGTTGCTCCGGCCAATTCAGCACCGGCAAGGCAACAGGCTTCGATAAACGCACCTGTTTTTAGGTGGAGGATCTCGAAGTGCTTCTGTTTGTTGAGGTCGAAATCGCCCCGTACTTCGAGTTCAGCAACTTCTCCCTCGGCCATCATTGCAACCGCGATCGAAACTTCGCGAATCACCTCGATTGAGCCGGCTTCCGCCAACAGGCGCATGGCTCGTGAGAGAAGGACATCGCCCGAGAGGATGCTCTGGGTGTTGCCGTAGACCGAAGAAGCGGTTGGTTTGCCGCGGCGGGTGGCAGCCTCGTCGATGACGTCGTCATGGATCAGCGTCGCCATGTGGATCATCTCGAGCGCTGCACCAACCTTGTAGACGCTCGCCTTATCCGCATCTGGATTGACTGCGAACTGCGAGAGTAGAGCGATCATCGGGCGCAGCCGTTTGCCGCCCGAGCTGAGCGTAAGCTGAATCGAACCCTCGATCGCCTTGACTTCGCTCCCGGCCTCTTTCTTGAGAATCTCCTCGACAGCGAGTGCGCCCTCAATCATCTCGGCCATCACCTGGTCCGGAACGCGAATCTTGACTTTTTCAAACAGGGCGCTGCTCATTTTTTAACTCCCCAATGGGTGCAGATATTGCCGAAGAAGACCACCTTGTACTGGACATCAGCGAAACCGGCGTCTTCCATTGCTGTCTTGAGCTCTTCTGCGTTGAGAAATCTCTCGGTGCTCTCGGGCAGATACTTGTAGGCGGTGGTTTTGCCAAAGACTCGGCCGATAAACGGCACGACCGTGTGGAAGGTGAATCGTGAGCACACGATGAGCTTCGGAAAGTGCCGCCGGAATATCGGGCACGTTGCGGATGCCCCAACCGACAGTTGCTGCGTCGAACCTTTCGCTGTCGTAGGGCAGATCGCACGCATCGCCGACGGTCAGCTCGGCTTTGTCGCCAAGCTTGCTTTTGGCGATATCGAGCATCGGCTCGCAGAAATCGAGACCGCAGCACGTGCCTTCTGGACCGACCGCATCAGAAAGGGGGACGAGAAAGTCGCCTGTACCGCAGCAGATATCGAGGACGGTGTCACCCCGCTGTACGGCGATCTTTTTGACCGCTGACTTCCGCCAACGATAGTGAAGGCCGAACGACATGATCGAGTTGACCAGGTCATAGGAGTCAGCTACATCTGCAAAGAGGCTATTGACCGCGACGCGTTTGTCTTCGCCGTCGGCCTTCCAGGGCTCTTCTCGGATGGTCTTTTCCATCGTCTTCAACTGGTTTATACCGCTGGACGAGGCGGGTATGCGAGTTTTCAGAAAAAACTGAAACCTTTGACTTTCTCTGCCTTGAGGAACGCAACCTAAAGGCCGTTTCCGGCATAGTATTAATTAGATGCTAACACTCTATATCGCCTTGGGTTTGGCGGGAGGCGGGCTGATCCTACTGTCCGCTTTGGGGGGCATCTTTGGTCATGGCGGACACGACCATGACTCCGAGTTTGATCTCAGCCACGACGCTGACTTGACTGATGGGCTGAACATCGATGGGGACCTGCATTTTGATGTCGACGCAGACGTTGGTTCTGATCTTCATCTTGAAGCAGATGCCCACGATGGAGTCAACCTGGCCGATGTTCTCGGCAGTGCCCATGATTCCGTTGAGGCAGCCGGGCAGCATGCTGCGACTGCTGGATTCGATATCTGGCTGCCGTTCTTGTCGCTGCGTTTCTGGATCTACTCGGCCGGTGCGTTTGGTCTGACAGGAATTCTGTTGACGGTGATGAAGGCCTCTCAGGAGCCGATGACCCTCTGGCTCTCTCTGGGGACTGGCTTGATCATCGGATTTCTGGCTGCCTGGGCTTTTCATGCCCTCCGAAAACAGGAGGTCAGTGAAGGGGCGACGCTGCGTGATCTGCTCGGCAAAAAAGCGAAAGTTTCTGTGGCTTCGGCGCACGGAGATCCGGGCAAGATCCGGCTGGAGCACAACGGCAACATGATCGACATGTTGGCGCTTTCTATGGATGGAACTGATTTTGACCCTGGCGAGGAGGTGTTTGTCATCGCAATCGATGGCGAAAGAGCCAAGGTCGTGAGAAGAGGGGAGTTGTTTGAAGAATGAATAACATGATGCTTGCACAGGTCAGCCCAACGGCTGATCAACTAATGGAAGGAGTCAAATACGGTGTGGGAGGCTTAGTCCTCTTTTTCATCCTTATTTGGTTCGTCAAGCTGTTCCTGAGAATCAGCAGAGCCAATGAGGTTCTGGTCGTCTCAGGCTTCGGCAAGACGAAGAAGAAGATTGGAGGGCGCGTCTCGCGTATTCCGGGGCTGCAGGATGTGAACAGCATGTCCTTGGCTCTCATGGAGGTGCCGATCACTGTCCGCAACGCCTATTCAAAAGGCGGAATTGCGATGAACGTAGATGCAATCGGCAATGTAAAGGTCTCAAGTGACCCGAGGCTGATCAGCAACGCGATCGAGCGATTTCTGAACCGCGAAAATGCGGAGATCCGCCGAGTCTCGAAAGAGACTCTGGAAGGCCATCTGCGAGGTGTCATCGCTACGATGACCCCCGAGCAGGTGAACGAAGACCGCCTGACGTTTGCCGAGAACCTGGCCAGTGAGTCCGAAGAGGATCTCAACAAGCTGGGGCTGCACCTTGATACGCTCAAGATTCAGCATGTCAGCGACGATGTCGGCTATCTCGACGCAACCGGACGAAAGGCGATCGCCAACATCGTTCGAGAAGCAGAGATCGCGGAATCGGATGCTGGCCGCGAGGCAGAGCAGATCGAGGCGGAGAACCGTGGT
>JALGXY010000269.1 GCA_029824495.1 Fimbriimonadia bacterium | reverse complement strand
CTCAGTAAGCACCTTTTTAATCGCTTCCTTCCAAGTCATCTATTCTTCTCCATTCCCGTCAGTTTAGCCCCGATAGACCTCAAACTCGAACAGCGAGACCGTCTTCGGGTTGCCCTTGGCCGCAACAACCACTCGAACAAACCGAGCTTCATGCCGGCCCATCAGGATCGTATCGACCGCTCGGCCCGGTGTGCGCATGGTCACCAGATCATTCCAGCCCGCGCCGTCACTCGAGACCTGCACCGTGTAGTTTCGTGCCTCGAACGAAGGAGCCCAGCGCAGAACCACCTTGCTGATCGGCTTGACCAGCCCGAGGTCGACTGTCACCGTCGGTGAAGCAGCCGAATCGGCAAACCACCGGGTCGGTGTGCGACCGTCCGTCACCATCGCTGCGCCAAAGTGGCCGTCCTGTCGGTGGCTGGCTGTCACAGGTTTGCGGAAGGCAATATTGCCATCGCGCACCACCACCTGCGGCGGGCCAAAGACTACGCCGGGCCCGTCGCTCAGCTTCTTGAAATCAGCCTCAAAGTCAGCGTATGATCGCTTCCCTTCACTCGGGCCAGCCCAGAGCTTTTCGGCCACGGTCGGCATCGCAGGCAGAACCAGGTCGTGCACGTCCTCTTCGGAGTAAGGCCACTCGGTCTTGTCGTTCCAGACACAGAACATCCCGCCCAAAATCGAAGGCGAGCCGTACTCAAAAGTGCCGCTGTTTCCAAACTTGTTCGGCAGCCAGCTCTCGTACAAGAACTTGGTGTTCAGGTACTGATAGTAGTAGCCGGCGAACGGCACGATGTACAGGTAGCCGTCGTGAGTATTGATCAGCTTGTAGCCCTCATCGACCGCGTCCTTCGGGTCGTGATAACCTGGGTACCAGAGGTGCACCGTGATGTCACGATCGACGCCTTCGGCGCCGCCACCCACCTTCAGGCCGCCCCACATTCGGACCTCTTTTCCACGTGATTTGATAAACTTTGAGGTCTGATTTATATACTTTTTGTAATCCGCGTGATATGCCTTGTTTGAGCTGTATTCGTCGGCACCGATGTGAACTGAAGGCGCCCGGAACCACGGAATGAACTCATCCCAAACATCGTTGATCAGGGTCTGCGTTTTGGGGTTGCCAAGGTCGAGGTGGTCAGCTCGCAGATCCGGGTGGCGCAGCTCGGGCATGTATTGTGTGAACGCCAAGGCGTGTGCTGGCGCGTCGATTTCGGGAGTGATCGTCACCTGATGCCGATCCGCAAGATTCTGCAGACTCTGGATCTCGGCAAACGAGTACGACCCGTCTTTCGAGGTCAGCTCAGGGTGCCGCTCGCTCTGCAGGCGGAATCCCGAGTAGGCGCTCATCCAGTCATCCTGCAGCGCGATCGAGTTGTCGTTCAGGTGGAGCTGGAAATCGTTCATCTTGTACCAGCCCATGAACTTCACGTATCGGTCGAGGAATGACTTGCTGAAGAACTTCCGCCCGACGTCGAGCATGAAGCCCCGCTCCTCGTGGTCTGGCCAGTCGATCGCGACGCCCCGCGGCAGCTTGTCCGCGCCGTGAAGCACGACCATCTGCATGAGGCTGCGAGTGCCGTAATAGACGCCGGTCGGTGTGGGCGCCGTAATCTTCACCGTATCGGAAATCTCAAGTCGGTAGGCTTCGCTGCCGACGCCCTGGCCAGCATCGCCAATCGACAGGCTGATCCTGCCCTCAGGCACCCGATCAACAGCCTGTCCAAAGACACTCGCATCGATTCTCGCCAGTTCACGAAGATCGCTCTTCAGAATTCCTGCAGTGTCCGAAAGAGTGCGATCATGGATCAGGATCCAGAAGTCATCACCTAAGTCGAGCGTGCCTTCCCCACTCTGCCACTGTTTCATCGTCGGAATCACACCCGGCTTTGGATTCGACTGACCAAGAGCGGACACGGCAAGACAGACAAGCAGAACAAGAAGAAGCCGACGGAGCATCGGTGCAATTATGACCCCGAATCGGTCAGCATAAACCTACCGTGCGCAAGCAGCCGAACATTCTTCTGATTACAACCGACCAGCAGCGCTGGGACACGCTTCCACCGCATAAGCCAACCTGGCTGCGCACGCCGCACATCGATGACATACGGCGACAGGGGATCCAGTTCACTCGCGCCTACACGGACAGCCCGATCTGCGTCGCCAGCCGCACCTCGATCATGACGGGCAAGACCGTGTTTGAGCACGGGATGTTCAACAACCACGACACGAGCACGGTGATGGGTCACACCGAAACTCTCCCTGGTCAGCTTCGTGAGCTCGGCTACCAGACCGCCGCGATCGGCAAGATGCACTTCGGACCAGAGCGCTGCCGACACGGCTTCGACGAGATGATCCTGCCAGCCGACTACTACAAGCAGATGGAGCGGTCGGGCAATCCTCAGCAGCCGATGCGCCACGGCTTAGGCCAGAACGAGCTGACGCCCGGAATGGCGACCGTCCCCGAGAACCTTACGCTGACAAGCTGGACAGCGGAGCAGTGTGTGGAGTACATCCGGGACCGGC
>JALGXY010000268.1 GCA_029824495.1 Fimbriimonadia bacterium | reverse complement strand
ATGGGCAAGTTCCTTCTGCACGGCGCTGCCGAGCTGTACATTTCTAACACCGACGAAGAAAAGCAGGCTTTTCTCGACACGATGAAGGAGAAACTCGGGGCCTTTAAGTCTGGGAAAGGCAAGGTGGAGACGCTTGCCGAAGCCGAGGATATGGATGGCGGTTTGGCCTTTGAAGCCGTCTACGTCTGCGACGCGGTTTTTGAAAAGCAGAAGGCTCGGATAAAGATGGTTCTGCTTCGGCGGCAGTCTGTTGGAGACTGGTCGATTGTAAGCTTTGATGTCTGGCCTGAGAATCAGCCGGAAGAAGAGCCGGCAGCCACCCCGCCTTCGGCCTGATTGAGCACATTCAGCATCATCTTTTTGCCCTCGTCTGTCAGTACTGATTCTGGGTGGAACTGCACGCCCTCGATCGGCAGTTCTTTGTGCCGCAGGGCCATGATTTCGCCATCATCTTCTGCTCGCGCAGAGATCTCCAGGCAGTCTGGGAATCCTTGCTCCAAAACGGCGAGGCTGTGATACCGGGTGACCCTGATCGGGTCCGGTAGATCTCGAAAAACTCCCTTGCCATCGTGCTTGACCATCGAGGTCTTGCCGTGCATGATTCTTGAACTTGAGCTGACAACTCCGCCAGCAACCTGACCGATCGCCTGGTGGCCCAGACAGACTCCAAAAATGGTGGTCTCACGCTTGTTGAGAGTTGAGCCGGGGATCATCGCGCTGGCGAGGATGTCGAGGCAGACGCCCGACTCGGTGGGGGTGCAGGGCCCTGGGCTGAGGATGATCCCTGCTGGGTTGAGATCCTCAATCTCGCCGAGCTCGATTTCGTCGTTGCGACGTACGACAATATCGGCGCCCCATTCGCCCAGATACTGCACCAGATTATAGGTGAAGCTGTCGTAATTGTCGATCACGAGAATCATGGGTTGATTCTAGCCGCTGATCGGTTTTCGATGATAGTCCGACAGGCAGACCTTGCCCCGCCCGATGAGGGGACTCACTGCATGGCGGCTGGTAAGGGACGATCTAGACCTTAGCGGCAGCTCGTTCCTGCTTTTTCCTTTCAGAAGGATCGAGGTAGCGCTTTCGGAATCGCAAGGTCGTCGGGGAGACCTCCAGCAGCTCGTCATCGCGCAGCCAGCTCAAGGCTTCCTCCAGTGAGAACTCTCGGTGAGAGTCGAGAACGACCGTCGCATCTGAGGTTGCCGAGCGCATGTTGTTCGCGGCCTTGCTCTTGGTGATGTTCACCAGCATATCTTCGTCTCTGCTGCAGGCACCAATGATCATTCCGCCATAAACTTCTTGCCCGACCGGATAGAAGAGAGTTCCCCGCTCCTGGACATCCTCATAGGCGTATCGAGTGATCTTGCCCGGGTCTTTCGCGATCAAGGAGCCCTGAGATCGGTTCTGCACAACGCCTCGGACCTTCTCGTAACCCTCAAAGATGGTCGCCATGACACCTGTGCCACGGCTCAGCGTCAAGAAGACCGAGCGAAGACCGATCAGTCCACGGGTCGGAATCGACGAGACGATCTTGGTTCGGCCGCCTCCAATCTGGACCATGTCCTGAATTTCTGCCTTTCGTCGTGACAGCTCTTCAAGCACGCCGCCAACGAACTCCTCGGGGATCTCACAGGTGAGCTGCTCGACCGGCTCAAGCTTGCCGAGCTCATTCTCTTTGAGAATAACTTCGGGCCGAGCGATGGCCATCTCGAATCCTTCGCGCCTCATGTTTTCAATCAGCACGCTGAGCTGCATTTCGCCTCGTGCCCGCACCTTCACACTATCTGCAAGGCTGTCCCGGTCGATCTCGAGGCTGACGCTGACCTTCTCTTCTTTCTCAAGCCGTTCCCTGATTTTGTGAATCGTCAGATAGCGGCCGCCATCCTTGCCTGCTAGAGGCGAGTTGTTGGCATAGAAGCTCATTGTCAAGGTGCTCGGCTCAACCTGGATCCGGGGCAGCGGCTCAACAAAGCCGGCAGCGCAGACCGTATCGCCGATCAGAACGTCATCATGTCCTGACATCATGGCGATCTCGCCAGCTTCAACAGCCTCGCGGTCAACGAGCTTCAGTCCTTCGTAACACCAGAGTTTTGTGGCAGTGAAATCGTTGTTCTTGCCGCTGCGGTGGAGGGTTAAGCGATCTCCGACCCGGACAGTGCCGCGCAGAAGCTTGCCGCCGAACATTCGGCCCAGATAGTCGCTGTAGTCGAGGTTGTTGATCTGCAACCGCACAGGCCCCTCAGCCTGGACTTCGGGTGCAGGAAACTCGTTTACGATCATCTCGAACAGTTTTCGGAGATCCGTTTCTTCACCATTTGGTTGAGATCGTGCAAACCCGCCAACACCGCTGCCATACAGCACAGGAAACTCGAGGGCGTCGTCATCGACGCCTGCGAAGGCCCGATGCCACAGACAAGATTTGTCCTGAAGAAGGCTCTTGATCAGGGACTCAAAGTCTGCGTCTTTGTCAACAAGATCGACCGGGACGGGGCAGTGCCAGAAGACGCCTACGACCAGACCCTCGAC
>JALGXY010000267.1 GCA_029824495.1 Fimbriimonadia bacterium | reverse complement strand
AGCCAGCGAGGAGCGTCAGCCGCAAACTTCTTGGTCTGCCCGAGGTCGACTACGAAGAGCTGTCTCGAGGCACCACACCAAATGACCAAGGCGTCGGTTGAGCCAGCAACGGCGTCATCTGCTCAATGTATTCGTCATGGGCAAGCGCATAGGCACCTAACGACTCCAGATGAGGATTCATGATCTGCGCGTCAAACATCTTGAAGCCAAGTGCTCGACAGTGATCCACTGCTGACAGCAGGGCCAGCTTGGAACCGGAAGTCTCTGCGCTGAACATCGACTCGGCAAAAAACACCTGTCCGATAGCGATTCCGTAAAGCCCGCCGGCCAATCTACCGTTCATCCAAACCTCACAGCTGTGGCCCCAGCCCAGTTCGTGGACCTTCACGTAGAGATCGATAAGCTCTTCGTTTATCCACGTTCCATCGGGGCGGGCGCACCCTCGCATCACCCGCTCGAACTCCTGATTGAAGGTGACCTTGTACTCGCCCTTCTTGATCGTTTTGGCCAGGCTCCTTGAAACTCTAATGCCCTCGATTGGAAAGAGGGCTCTCTCATTCGGTCTCAAGACTTCAATCTCGCCGGACTCATTCGCCATCGGGAAGAAGCCTTGTGTGTAGATGACGACGAGGTCTTCCGGTGTCAGGGCTTCCGCCATTCCATGATCATCCCGAGAGGAACTCGCACATCCTCCCACAGTCCTGGCTTCTCACGCCTCTTTTCAAGGCTCGGCAGAGGCTCCTCGTATTGCGTCAATACCAGCCCCTGTTCGAGGAATGGCCGCATCAGGCGGCTCATTGATCTGTGAAAATTGACAATGCTGATGCCGCGCCATTCGAGTTTTGTTGCGTGCTCCCAGCCATACCAATCCATCGACCGGTAGAGAGCATTCCCCTGCTCATCTCGTTTCCAGGGAAAGGGCACGCAGGTAACAAAAGGGCTGAGAGTTGCGGCCAAAAAGTGTCCGCCCGGCTTGAGAACCCGAACCACCTCGGAAACCGCCAAATCGATGTCTTCAATATCAGGGATGGTGATGACGCTGGTCACCATTTCAAAGCTGTCGTCTTCAAACGGAAGCTTCTCAGCAAAGCCGTTCACATAGCTTCCTTCAGGATCGCGGATTCTTGCGGCTCTCAGGAGATCCTCCGTTGGATCGAGGCCTGTGCCGTGGATACCGAGTTCAGCGATCATGCGGATCAGGCGGCCCTCACCGCATCCGAGATCGAGCAAATTCTGGGGGCTCCGACTCTTGATGCAGTTCAAGAATGGCTCATCCAAGATATCCTCTCTTAGCGTATCCCCGAGCTCGATGTGGTCAATCCAGTTTTGTGCGGATTCTGTCCAGCCGCCATCCTCTCTCTTTTCCACCAGAACAGTAAACCTCAATCACCTTCGGCTATCCTTGAAATATGACTCTTGTCGAATTCACCGGTGAAACACTCGACACCACCGCCAAACAGATCGAAGCTGTCTTTCTGGCCCTTCCCGAAAATCTGTGGGATCAACGACTGAATGACCAGTCGATGAGCCCTTCAGAAACGATGGCCCACTTGACCGAGTGCTGCCTCGCAATGCAGACCACTCTCGCTGGCGGCGAGCACGAGTGGGGGAGCTACACAGCCAAGAGCAGCGATCCAGAAGTTCTCATGAACAACTGGCGAATTGAACGCGACAAGGCTCGAAAAGCGATGGAATCAGCGGGAGAGGAGCACGAGGCATGCCATGCGGCAATCGAGTACCTCGCACTGCACGATGCGTATCATGTTGGGCAGCTCTGTGCGTTTAGGCTCTCTCACAATCCCGATTGGGACGCCTACTCGATCTACTCGTGAAGCAGTTCCGTTGCCTGGCGGCCAGAAGATACTGGCCGTCAGCCAACGCTGACGACATCATTCTCAGACTCAAACGTGCCGTAGTAGTACGGCGTGGCCGACTCAAATTCGCCGGCACAGGTGTCGACCATCTTGAACACGGGCTGGACCTTCATGCTCTCGATAATCTCGCGTGCTTCGGCGGCAAACTCGCAGAATTCTTTAACCGAAGTCTCCGTCAAGCGCTGAGTCAAAAATGGTCCAAGACCATGCCGGTCTGCCTTCTCTTCCAGTGCCTGAAGACTGTTGGCGCTGACGACACTCGTAAAGTACTCCGGCATTGTCGCTCTTCGACCTTCAACCAGCTCCTCGCCTTCGCGCCGCCAGCTCACGTAATTCGTCAAGCAATAGACCGCGTCGGCCACTTCAGTACCGAGAGAGCCAACATCTGTCAAATCGGAATCCTCTGGCAGTTCGCAAAGACGATCAGAAATCCATTTATCGGCCGCCAACAATGACCGAATCGAATGGGACGGGAATCCGATCAAGAACGCGTCTCTTACCAGATCGTTCAGCGGCTCCGATTTGCCGGCTGTCACTCGTGCTCGGACGAGTCGACCCTCAACGTTGAGCAGAAGCTGGATCTTATTCAAGAACCAGTGGTCGACTCGACTCAGGTCGTAAAGTTCTTCATTCGACATGCCGCGCCGAATCG
>JALGXY010000266.1 GCA_029824495.1 Fimbriimonadia bacterium | reverse complement strand
TCGAAGAACGGCGAGGTGCCATCGACTCGGCCATATTTGCCGCGGACAGCCAGCACGTGCCGGGTCTGCTCGTCGACCTCAGCATCTGGATCAGGAGTGGTCATCGACCAGTACTGGCGATACTCAACTGAAGACCTGAGGAATGTGTTTTTGCCGAGAACATGTGTGTCGTCTTCGACCGCGCCACCGATTGCTGTGATCTCTGCATAGCCTGGCTCAAGGGTCAGCTTGGCGATACGGCCTGTGTAGGGTTCAACAGTTGGGTGCCGGGTGTCGTAGGCACCGGAGAGTTCGAGAACAGCAACATCGCCATCCTGCCGGACAAATCGATCCTTGTCGATGGTTGTCTCGTTCAGGGTCTTTACATTTTGCGCGATCACGCCGATCGTAGTGACGAAGTCATCGTTGTGCTCTCTGGTGATGCCGAAAGTGAAGCCGGTTCGGCGCTGGTCGAATCGAGCGTCATCATTGTCGACATCGAGCGGGTTCAGACCGTTGCCTGTAAAGAAGTAGACCACTCGGCTGAAGACCGATGCTCGGAATCGAGTGCCGTTGGCATCGAAGAAGCGGTCGGAGTAGGCGACTTCCGCGCTCAGTCCGTTGCCGATTGTGGCTTGTGAAAGCTGCACTCCAAGCGTCTGGCCCTTTCCACGCCAGTTCGCGTCATTGAAGCTGATTGTGCCGACCAGTCTGCTTTGAGGATCGAGGGCCACGCCTGCTGTCAACTGAGCGGTTCTCGCCTCAGCAACATCGACATTGAGGTCGAATTCACCAACGTTTTCGGTCGGTGTTGGCTGGGTCGGGTCGATGCGCTCGAACCACTGAGTGGCGAGCATCTCTTCCAGGTCTCTGCGCCACTGATCAAAGCTGAGCACCTGACCAGGTTTGGTCTTCATCAGCTTGTCGATCGTGCTTCTTCTAGTTCGAGAGGCGCCTGTGATTGTAATGTTGCGAACACGCGGCTCGATAATCTCGATCTTGAGGGCACCAGGAACCTGTGAATCTGGTTCAAGGGCTGCGAGCTGAACAAAATAGCCTTCGAGCTGATAGGCGTTCTGAATCGCTTCTCGGATCGGCAGAGCTCGTCGGTTGACCCAGATCTGTCCAATCTGCTGATGCTCGACAACCAGAGCTGTGATCTCTTCAGAGCTGAGTACAGTGTTGCCGAGAATCCTGATCTCTCTGACGACCGGGTTCTCGTTGACATCAACGATCACCTCAACCTCTGCCAGATTCAGCTCACGGACCTGAATGTTTACGGCTTGAAAGAAGCCTGTGTTGAGAAGGGCAACTTCGTCCTGCTCAGCATCTGTTCGCAAAAACACCTTGCCGACTTTGATCCGCCGAAGGTTGTCTGTGATAAAGGTCGAGTTGATCGCCTTGTTGCCACGAACCGTCACCTGTTTGACGATTTGAGCTGTTTGGGCATAGGCTGCCGTTGCAGCGAGCACCAATCCGGCAATGAAAACGCGTTTAAGCAATCGAAGTTTCCTCAACCCGCACCTGCGAGGCATTTGACGTATGAGGGCGACGGGAGTTAACCCGATCCCCAAAAGGCCCCGTAATGCTGGTCTCTCCGCCGACCATACCGCAGTCTGAGGGCCATTCGGTTCCCGGCCCTGTGGAAATCCTGTTCAAGACTTAAGAAGACTCGGCAGTCGACGCAAAGCAGCCTCCAAAACCGAGATCGACTTCAGAAATTCTGTAAGGCTGATTCTCTCTTCTGGAGTGTGATCCAGGCTGCTGTCGCCAGGACCGTAAGCAAGAATCGGACAGTTCCACGCTGGGCCCACCACGTTCATATCACACGTGCCTGTCTTGACAACGAATCCTGGCTTTGCCTCGTTTTCGCGAATGGCGCTGAGAAAGGCCCGAGCTGCTGGAGAAGACCGCTCACCCCGCCAGGCCGGCTCGAGGCCCTTGAACTTCAAGGCACCGCTCTCTTGGTCCGAATCCTGGTCGAACCTTGCGGCCACCCAATCGGAGATCTGTTTTTGGAAGGCGTCTGCGTCCCAGTTCATCGGTGTACGGATGCTGATCATCATCTGCACAGTCTCAGCGAAGCCCTCGCCGCTGTCGGTTGTGATCGTGCGGAGATTCGGCATCAACTGGTCAAAGAGCTTGGGCTTGTCTTCGTTCCAGTCATTGCAGTGCTGCTCGATATGGCTCCAAAGAGCGGCAGCATCAGCACCGATCCCCCGCTCTGGTCCGGCTGTATGCGCCATCGTCCGAGAAGCCTCGAACTCGATCTGAATCCTGCCTTTATAGCCAAGCGTGACTCGATCCCAACGGCTCGGCTCGCCGATGATGCAGGCATCGACATTGGTCAGCCGGTCACGGACGGCTCGCGCGCCTTTGCTGGTCGCAGCCTCCTCTTCGACGGCGCCCGCAACGATCAGGCGAACATCATTTTCGACCGCCCAGTCGTGACCCAGCTGAGCAGCAGCGCAGACGAAAGATGCCAGCGGCCCCTTTGCATCGACCGACCCTCGTCCATGCAGAATATCGCCCTCAATACGTACAGGTAT
>JALGXY010000265.1 GCA_029824495.1 Fimbriimonadia bacterium | reverse complement strand
ATTGAATCAATCGCGTTGCTGACAGGAGTCAACGACCGATTATGAGATGAGAGACTCGTTTGAGGTGATCCGGATTGTATGCGACCTGCGACGATCTAAGCTGCCGGATAAATTCAGCTTTTCTGCTGCTCGCGTAGGTGCCGTGAGTGAGTGGTTCATATGTCTGCAGCGGAAGCCGAAGCGGGAGACAAACAATCCCGGCCCGAGCTGACAGATTCGCGCAGGTGAGCCGTAGTGGATCCCGAATCCAAGGGTCAAGACCCCGGTTCGCTAAGATTCAGTGAGGATGCCGGTGAAATTCGAGTTCAGTAATGAGCCCGTTGGTGCCTGATCCGATGCGCCATCAAGATCAGACCGAGACGAACGGCTCTTCGGGGCTGGGAAACCTGGGGCTTCTGGTTGCCTTGCCTCTCGCAGGGTTGTTCTACGGGGTCGTCGCCTGGCAGCATCCCATAGTTGGCCGGTCGCTGTTCGCCGTCTTGTTCTTGACCCTCGTGTTCATCACTTCTGCTCTGCTGATCTTCGCGCGACATAGTGGAGACGCTCTTCATCCACTCAGGCTCGTCGGCGCAATATTCCTCTTTTCCTATTGTATTTCTCCGCTGCTCCGGGTGGAGATAGATTGGTTCTTCATGAGCAGCGTCGAGTCGCTTCTGGCGCGCTCGGCGTCATTTGTGCTCTTTGCGCTGCTCTTTCTCGTGCTGGGATATTCGATCCCAGTCGTTCGACCCGTTACGAGAAGACTGCCACCGGATCGGATCCAAACCGACCAGCCGATTATCCGGTACTACGCTCTGTGCCTGTTCGCTGTGGGGATGCTCGCCTATTTCCTGCTCGTGATTCAGGCGGGTGGTATCAAGGGTATGATCGCGAGCGATCAGAATCGTGTCGAATTCGCCAAGGGTGCTGGTCGGCTGTTGTTCGCCTCGTATTTCATGTTTTCAGGCGGAGCTTTGTACTTCGCGAGCCGTACAGCTGTTCGGCGACGCATGCCATGGGTATATGCCTGGCCTCTCGCTCTTGCGTTCGTTTTGTTCCTCTTGCTGCAGAATCGCTCTCGCAGCATACATTGCCTCGTCATCGTCCTGGTCATTTGGCACTACCAGGTCCGCCCACTGCGAATAGCCAGATTGGTGCCGTTCGGGGCGGTAATGGCCGTCTTCATGCTCTTTGTCGGATATGCGAGGTCTCCCCGCATCAGACCCTTTTTGCTGACTGACCCCCTCTACGTGGTGCGGGACGCGTGGTATAACATTGGAGATCTCGCCGAAGAGTTTTTCGGAGCGTCTCTGAATCGCCTGCAACAGGTGATGCTGGCATTCGATAGTTGGCCAGAGCGCGCATCCTACGAGTGGGGTTCCAGCCTCCTATCGGCTCTCAATCCGTTGCTTCGGTTGGTTGGACTCGTGGGTCTTCAATTCGATGCGCTGGGCAATCAGTTCTTTCGTCTGGCCCACCCGGAAGTCGTGCTGGACGTACAAACTGGATACCACCCGTCGCTGCTAGGGGAGGCTCTCGCGAATTTCCCTTGGCTTGTGGCGATCTTTGCTGTAAGCGCTTTCGGCTTCGTGTTGCGATTCCTGTACATCAGCCTGGTCGTAAATCGGCGTGGATTCGTAATGTTGGCTGCCTATTCCGCGATAATCTTCCGCGTCGTGGATATGATCATCGTTGGCGTTGGCCAGTTGATTTTCCAAATATTTGTCGTCCTGATACCCGTCTTGCTTGCACTTCCGCTCGCAGCATTGGGACAATCCGCGCCGCCGAGAGCACGGGGTTTGGGAAAAGGAGGCATTGGGTCAGAAGGGGTGAGGCATCCACACTTGGATGCCGCGGATAGTCATCCCGATCGAACGTCTCAATGACGCTCTTGGGATTCGCGTCGTACCGCCATTGCATCCAGGATTGGATTGAGCCTGCTCAAGAAGGCGTCCTTGGACAACGCCTGCGTGGCGTAGCGGCGGCCATTCCGTCCTAGACGGGCGGCGAGTTCGTAGTCTGCAAGAAGCTGGTTGAGACACGCGGCCATGGCTCCAGTGTCCTTAGCCGGAAAGATCAGGCCACAACTACTGCTTTCGATCAGATCTGGAATGCCTCCTCGATCACTCCCAACAAGCGGACGACCCGCGAGCATCGCTTCGTAGACGACGATGGGCGAATTCTCGAGCCAAAGGGAGGGAATGGCGCAGACACGCGCAGATCGATAGTAGGTTATGAGCTCACGATTGGGAATGCGGCCCTTGAATTGGACCGCATCTTCGATCCCAAGCTGCCGTACGATTCCACGAAGTCGTTCGGCGTCCGGGCCGCCGCCGACGATGATCGTTTGAGCCTGCGGATGTGCTTGGAGAACGTCTGGTAGCGCGCGTAGCAGATATTCGATGCCCTTCTGTCGAGTTAGCACGCCAACAAAGAGTATCTTCTGAGAATCGGTGGGGATCGGTGAGAACTCGGGAGCAGCTTCTGGTGAGAAATTTGGAAGGTGCCTCACCGGACCGAATCCAAAACGCTCGAGGTATTCGCAGAGATGCTTACTCGGCGACATGAACAGCTTCACCACAC
>JALGXY010000264.1 GCA_029824495.1 Fimbriimonadia bacterium | reverse complement strand
GCCCTAATGAGATGCAGGGAAGCACGTTCAGCATCTCCAACATGGGCATGCTCAACGTAGACAGCTTCACCGCGATCATCAATGCTCCAAACGCTGCAATCGTTGCAATCGGAACAGCCAAGCGCATCCCAGTCGCCGTCAGTGATGACGAAATCGAGATTCGTTCCCGAATGAATATCACCGGCTCGTTCGATCATCGCGTGGTCGACGGTGCGATCGGGGCGAAGTTTATGAATGTGGTTCGCGACTATCTCGAGAACCCGACACGGCTTCTCAGCTAGGGTTCGAGTTATCCGAAAAGAGGGCGGCGCTTCATTTGGGAAGCGCCGCCCTCACTCGTTTTCTGACCGTCGAATCAGTGACAGCCGAGGCAGTTTCTCAGTTCATCTGCACTCTCGGTCGGCACAAGGGCGACGACCATATCGTCTTCCTGCAGAACGGTTTCGCCACTGACCTGATGACCGATACCGTTGCGTAACAGATAGACCAGGAACGTCCCGGGGGGAAGGGCAATATCTCGGACTGCTTTGCCGATCAGGCTCGACCGATTGCTGAGTACGCTCTCAACGACCTCAACATGGCCTCGATGCAGCGCGCCGACCGGAACCAGCTCGTCTGATGCGATCTGCTGCTCCAGAAGATTGAAAATGATGCTCGTGGCCGAAACAGTGTCGTCGATGCCGAGGTCTCGGAAGATCTGCTCGTGTTCTGGGTCGTTGACTCTGGCCAGAACTCGTTTGACCTGGTGGACCTCTTTGGCAAGCTGGCAGACGATCAGATTGTCTTCGTCTTCACCTGTCACGGCAACCACAACGTCCGCACGGGCAAAACCTGCCTCCTTTTGAATACGGATATCGCAGGCGTCACCGCTCATCACGTTGTCGCTGCCGAGGTGAGCCCTCAGGCGGCGAGCCGTATTGAGAGACTTTTCGAGGAGAAGCACCTCGTGATTCCGGGCGAGCAGCTTTTTGGCAAGCTGGATGCCGACGTTTCCGCCACCAACTAGAACAAGATACATGGCTTAAAACTTCAGCTCCGGAATCAGAACGTTGTATTCGTCGACCGGTTTGTACTCCGAACCTCTCAGCCAGTCGCCGCACATGCCGGCCAGCAGAGCACTGGCGTTGATGCAGAAAAGACCGAGTTTGTTGTACGCCTCAGCTCGTTGAGGATCAGCCACTTTAACCGCGACCCGCTCAACTCCATATTCACGTTTGACGATTTGAGCTGCCATCAAATTAGTGTTGTCACCCCGCGTGAGCGCAAAGAAGGCATCGGCGTTGTCGATGTCGGCCTTCAACAGGACATCGTGATCAAGACCATTGCCGATGATCACAGTCATCATGTCCTTGTGATTTTCAATACGATGGAGGGCGTCAGGGCTGCACTCAATAACGGTCACCTTGTGACCATTCGATGCGAGCTGTAAGGAAAGAGTGGCGCCTGTTCGGCCGCAACCTAGAATGACAACATTCATTCGGAACTCGACTCGAACTATACCTTTGGCTGATCAAATGCACCCTGTACATCGGCCTTACTAATCGGTTGGCCAGAGGGATGCTCAATATAGAAAGCTCCAGCACCACGACCTGCCCATTGGCCGACCCGAGCAGCGACGATGTTCCACCCAGCCTCTTTGATCAGGCTCGACATCCGATAGGCCATGCCACGGCCCCGAGGGGCATCCACCTCGAGAATCGCGATCGGTCCTGAATGGAGTCTCCAACTCAATATCTCTTGCACGCGTCCAGGATCCTTGCCAGAATCTCGCAAGAGATCAACACCTCGTCGTGTCCCTTTTAAGACATCTTTCAGGGCTGTTGAAACACGGTCGGCCGTTCTTGGGTTGAGAGATCGAGCTCCGCTGCTGACCTTTAAAGTGTCGATCGCGTACGGCTTTGATTCGCTCGTTGTGGCGGCCTTAACCGCGTGAATGCTCAGGTCGTAGGCATAGAGGACGGCGAGTATCTCGGTGAGGAATCCTTTCCGGTCTGCGCCGCAGATCGTGAACTCTGTGACCCCAACATCGGGGATCGGCTGTGATACGACTGCTGCCTCGTTTTCAACCGCCTCCTTATAGACCTGATAGAGACGGAGGATCTCAGTTGGCGGAGCAACTATCGCTTCTGTCGGCAGGCTTTCAATGAAGTTCTGCAGTTCTGTCTCGTCAACATCCTCTTTTGAGAGTCGGCGCACGTGCCTCTGCCTCAATTCCACAGCATCTGGCGTCGACTCCTGCTCTTGGGTCAGGAGCGGCAGGGTTCGCTTGACCAGCTCTTCCATTCGTGTCATCTGAACCGGCGTCCAGACTCCTGCGCCGACGTTTGAGGCATCTGCCCAGGTCAAGAGGGTGAGGTTGACAAGACGGTCAGCACTCTCGACTTCTGCTGCCAATTCTTGGGCAGTTTTGGGGTTGGCCGGATCTCGGTAGTGAATGAATCGGGAAAGGAGGAGATGATTCTTGATCAGCCAGACAACCAGTTCTCGTGTTGCCGCATAGACGCCCCATCGCTCACAGATTCCGGCGGCCATTTCGGCCCCAAGGTCGCAGTGATCCTGCTCT
>JALGXY010000263.1 GCA_029824495.1 Fimbriimonadia bacterium | reverse complement strand
CAGGCATCGAAATCAGACCAGTGCCATAATTCACTTCTGCCTCAAGGCAGGTCTTAGGAGTCTCTGTTCGTGTCCATCATTGGAATTCGCAAATCTTTCGAAAAGAAAGGCTGCCAAATCGCCCTGATCGTTGTCTGTTTCGCCGCTATGCTCGGCATCGCCGGAGTCATGACGCTGCAGGGCATCAAAAGCCTTCTCGGCTTTGAGACAAATGCCGGTCAGAATGATCCGCGGCTGAGCGAGACGGCGTTCTCCGCTCTTGGCACCGAAATCACGATTGGGCAGTATCTCGACCGAGTCGAGCTCATGGAGCAGAGCCCTCAGCAGGCCAACACACCGCGGCAGGTCGTCAACAACTATGGCAATGCCGCATCCGGTGACATCGCGCTGCTGGCGACGAGGAACCTGGCCGCCAAGTACGGGGCGACCGTCTCCGAGGACGATGCTGTTCGCTACTTCACTCAGGAGATCGACCAGCAGCTGATGATCATGCGGATGCAGATCTCAGTGGGGCCCAACCTGCCGCAGGGCGCGACTGATGAGCAGATCGATGCAGCGTTCCTGGAAGCCTATGGCTCCACTTCCGGCGATCTACGGCGAGACGCGATCGACAACTTCAGAGCAAGCTTTGACGACCCGGCCAGCAGGGCGGCTGTTCTCGAGCAGTACCTGCTCAACGCTCTCGCAACTGCCTATGCAGCCCGCGTGACCGTCACCGAAGAAGAGCTGAAAGCAACCTTCGACCAGTTCAACTTCAATCGACTCGTCATCTCCCCCTCTCTTGATCCTGGAGCCGACACCACCGAGCAGGCCGAGGCGGCACGCGAAGAGCTCGCTGGTGGAGCCTCATTTGCCAGCGTCTACCGCAAGTACAGCGGCGACGAGGGCGACGCCCCGACATCGTTCCCGATGAACCGACGCACGCTCGAAGCCAACGAGAACTTCGCAGAGCTCCTCGAGCTTGCACCAAACGAAGTCTCCCAGGTGATCAACGACTTCTCTGGCCCGACCATCTACCAGCTGATCTCGGTTGAGAACGAAATCCCCGAGAACTTCGAAGAGAACAAAGAGACGCTCATGGCGAATCTGAGGACGACGAAGGGCAACGCTCAGCTGACCAAGGAGGTTGATGAGCTCTCCGATCCTGGACAGATCACGTGGGGTTCAGCCGGTGTTCAGGTTCTTTACGAAGGCCTCAACGCACTCAACGAGGACCCGGACAACGCCAAGATGCTCGATCTGCTGGAGCGCGCAGCCGCCGCTCGAGTTAACGACATCTTCCTCGACAAGGCTCTCGCTTGTCTGCGGTACGAGCTCTACACTGCCCTGTCCCGCACTCTGTCAGCGACAGAATCGATCGCGCTGGACGAGCAGAAAGAGGTGATCTTGGGTGACGTGCTGGCGTACATCGAATCCCTGCAGATCCGCATCGAGCTCTCGGACCACTTCTACTCCCTGGAGATGGACGAAGACGGCTTCGGCGAGCTGCTTACCGCAGCCCGAAACGTCGCTGGCTACGACTTCTCCGCCCCGTCTGCTGTCACTCAGCTGAAACAGAGATTCGACATGCGCAAGACCGCTGGCTTGATCTCGGAAGAGCAGGAAGAGCAGTTCAACGAGGCGATCGCTGACATCGAGGGTGAGATCAAGCTGCGTGAAGAGGACGAAGCCGAGCAGGCCGCCCAGGTTGAGGCTGATCGAAAGGCTCTTGAAGAAGAGAACCGCAGGCAGCAGGAAGAGGCCGACGCAGAAGAAGCTGCAAAGGCAGCTGCTGAGGGCTCCGGCGATGATGCCGAAGGCGACGCCGACGCTGAAGGCGAAGCCGCGGACGAGTCAGGATCGTGAGCCGACCGCAGCCGGACCTAGTGCTGGCTGCCGGGCCGATCGGCAATCTGGGAGACCTGTCGCCTCGAGTGCGTGAAGCACTCGAGGCGGCTTCGTTTTGGATTGTCGAAGACACGCGAGTCAGCGGCCGCCTGATGCAGGAGATCGGCGTCAAGAAGCCGATGACCGTGCTCAACGAGGACACGCCCCCTCACAAGGTTGAAGCGCTGGTTGAGATGATCAAGGCCGAGGGGCCTGCGGCCCTCGTGACAGATGCTGGTTCGCCAGCTGTGAGCGACCCAGGGTCTGAGCTGGTCGACCTCTGCGCTGCTGAGGGCCTCGAAATCGATGCGATTCCTGGGCCGAGCGCTGTCACGGCAGCCCTCGCTTTGGCCGGGTTTTTTGCTCAGCGGTTTTCATTCTTAGGGTTCCTGCCCCGCAAGCCCGGCCCGGCCAAGAAGATTATTGAGCCCTACGTCGACTCAACAGCAACACTCGTGCTGTTCGAATCGCCTCATCGGATCGACAAGACGCTCGCTGTCTGCGCAGAAGCGCTGGGGCCGAGAAGATGTGCGATCTGCCGCGAAATCACCAAGCTGCATCAGCAGGTGGTGAGGTGCAGGCTGGATGAGCTTCCGACTGAGGCCGAGATGGTACGAAAGGGTGAATTCACCATCGTGATCGAAGGCTTTAGAAAGCAGCAAAACAAACCGAATGTATAATAGTCCTTAAGGAGCAAGGATGCGACTT